>DATEYW010000124.1:0-5251 GCA_035256045.1 Bathyarchaeia archaeon
GTATTGACATTCCCGATTCTACGAGATGATTTGAGTCCAATTGATGGATATAGTCAACGGTGTCTTCTAGGAATGTCTGCAACTCACTCATACTGTAATAGTTTGGTCCTCTTTCACACCATAAGTTCAGTTCGTTACCTATTTCCCACATCAATATAGTTGTAGAATTTCTATAGCGAATGACTATTTCATTAACGAATTCTTTGAAAAGAAGGTTCGTAGTCGAATTCGGGACGAATGTTTGACTTGGGTGCTCTCCTGTTACGTTAGAAAACTGCCAAGGAGGCCATATAAGCGAAGGCACCAGAAATACATTATTTGCAGCTGCCGCTTCCACAATTCCATCATAGCGATGCCAAAACGTTTCGTTATCCGTGTTCCACAATCCGATGAACCATTCATTGTATCCCAAAGCATGAAAACGCAAGACTTTGATACCATAGGAACTAGCCTCTTCAATTATTTCAACACCATCTTCTGGAGTTGACCCAGGTATGACGAAAGACCAGATCAGATCAGCGTGATTTGCACCAATAGTGCAGAATTCTTCGTTTGACATATACAGACTTGTTCCATCAATGCGCAAGAAGTCAGAGCCTATGTTCGCAAGTTCGAACCCTATAGGACAGTCATTTGAACCAACTATAGTCGCAGATTCTGTTTTGACCTGTTGAATGTCAAGTGCAAGAACAAATGAGCTCAATACAAGTATGACAATAATCATTCCAGAAAGAGCTATTCTCAAAGATTTCACGCTCTTCTTATTCTTTTTACATGATCTTGCCGTTCAGATAACTCTTATGTAGAAGTCTTCTATTGCCCTCACTGCTAGCTCTTGCTATTCGTGCTGGTTGAAGTTGAGAATAGCTATTTGAATGTCTCGCATGTTGATGACATTATCATTGTTTACGTCAGCGTTTGGAACCCAATTCAGGTAGCCTGGTTTGCTGTTGAACTTTCCTATCATGTATTGTATGTCTCTCATGTTCGTTTGACCATCATAGACACCAACCGTTACGCCGGAAATATCTCCCGGTACACCTATGTGAACTGCAAAGCTGCAAGTGCAGTTATTGTCTGACAAGTCTGACTCTTCAAGCAAAGGCTCTGCGCAGGCATTGATTGTGTAATTTCCATAGGCGAAGCCAGTTGTGTTCCATATGAAGCTTAAAGTAAAGTTGCTTGCTGTCAACATAATTTGTTCCGAACAGATGGCAGTCGAGTTTGCATAGGTTGTGAAGTTGAACGCTTCAATTTTGCTGCCTTGATTTTCAAATGTTACATTGAAATTTCCAAAGTAGCCTTGCCCAACTATTGTCTTTGAAGTTGACAAGGCATTGACTGCGATGTCAGGTGGAGCCCAAGGATTCATCAAAGGATAGTTGTCTCTGTTGTTTGCGTCTATAGCATACGGAACATCGCCTATGCCGTCACTTCCAGTCTCATTCTGAAAAGAACCGTGATGAAGGTCCGAACCAGTGTAGTCGCTCCAGTAATTTCCGCCAGAAGGGTAGGCGGCATTCCAGGATACATTTAAGATAAGCCCCTCAACCCCCTCGATTTGGACCTGCTGCGTGTTGTTCACAAAATTGTTATTGTAGACATCCCAAAGAATGTTTGAGGGTTCTTCGCTACTGTTCCTGCCAGATATGTATACTGCATAGTCATTCTGATCTAGAGTGGTGTTGTAGAGCGCTCCCGAACATTGATAGCCAGCAGCCGAAAGGATATGAACACCGAATCTGTTGCCCCGCAAGTAGTTGTTTGTGACATTAGTGTACCCGTCATTTGTGTCCACGGCTATTCCGTAGCCATCTGAAAAAAGCAGCAAATTATCTCTTATTTCAGCATCTGTCCTAAACCCTGCATAGATGCTATTTGTATTATTGAAGAAAACGCTGTCGGCAATCAAGCCACTCCCAAGTTCGTCTACACACGCACCAATTCCGTTCTCTATAAATAGATTCTCGAATGCTTCAAAGCGTGAACGACCATCAGCACCATGTCCTGTACTTCTTACTCCAATAGAGTAATTTTCTATTGTAAATCCTATAATCTTTACAAGTATGTCTTCATGAGGAAGTGAAAATCCAATGCTTGTGCCGTTTCCAACGAGTTTTGTGCTCTTGTCTTCACCAACGAAGGCTATAGATTTGTCCACATTTAATTCTTCATGGTATGTTCCATTTCTAACGTAGACAGTGTCTCCGCTGACGGCGGCGTCTACTGCTTCTTGTATTGTTGGATAATCATCTGGAACAGTAATTGTTGCGGCTTTGACAGGCTGTATTTTAACCACAGAAATCAGCACGCTCAAAAAGAGAACGATCAACATCACTTCGGAAACTGCTCTTCTCAAACTCCTCTCCCCTGTTCTTTAATAGCTTAACTCTACAGCTTAAAGGTTCTGAAAGAACCTTCTAGAGGCTCTGCATTTCGTGTAGAAACGCTTTTAAGCCCATCTGAGCCATAGTTACGCTGTAGAGGCTTGAAAAATGACCGAAACGGAAAAAAAGGCTGAAAGCTTCGCTGCACTAAGTGTAGCTACACATTCAGAGAATATAGTTAGAACGTCAAGCTTGCTAATAATTCGTTCTTCAATGTCCTCTACTCAGACCGCGTCTTGAACCCCTACCAATTGCACCTCAAACAACGCAAATGAGCAAAGCCAAGCGGACGCAAAACGCGGATCTATGCTGTTCTGCTAAACCTTTTATGGTGGACTTACAATATCCTGTAGAAAGGTGACTGAAGTGTTCAAACTTAAGATCGCTGATGCCAAGCTTTTGAAGGACTTGATTACCTCAATATCAATTCTCGTTGATGAGGCAACATTCAAAATCGATACCGATGCCCTCAGGCTCCGAGCAATGGACCCGTCTCGTGTGGCAATGATCGACTTTGAATGGCCAAAGACTGTTTTCGAAGAGTACGTGTGTACTGAATCTGCAAAAATGTCCATCAACATAACAGAACTGCTGAAATTGTTAAAGAGGACAGGTAAAGACGAGACAGTTGAACTTTCTCTTGATGAGAAAACGGGGAAGCTTTTAGTGGCAATGGCTGGAAGATATGCGCGCAACTTCACGATGCCCACTCTTGAAGCTTCTGAAGAAGAGGTGCCTACGCCCAAAATCACTTTCAACGTCAAGGCAAAAGCGACAACTGATGGACTCAGCCAGGCGATCGCGGACGCACAGCTTGTAAGCGATCATGTGCGAATAGAGGCCGATCCGGACAAACTGGTTTTCAACGCTTCAGGCGACTTGATGGGCGCTACAATCACGTTGCAGAAAGGAAGTGACGCCCTCTTGGATTTAGAAGCCAAAGAACATCAGAAGGCAACTTTCAGTTTGAGCTACTTGGCTGAAATAATCAAGGCAGCATCTGCAACTTCAGACATTTGCACGCTCGAGTTTTCGTCAGACATGCCTATAAGACTGGACTTCCATCAACCCAAAGAAGGAAAACTGACTTTCTACTTGGCGCCACGAATAGAAACCGAGTAAAATGACGAAAGAAATCTGAATGACTTCTACAAGATTCACCAAAAACGACATGGCTAAGTACCCTTTTCTCAAGGAAAACACAGAGTACATCAAGAGACTCAACCTGAGAATTGAAGATCTCGCCAATTCAGAACTTTCGGTCGCTCTCAAGCGGGCTGAGGAAAGAGTCAAGAATGCTGTCCAAAATGCGATTGTGGACAGAAAAATGCGCAATGAAGAACTGGAAATTCTGTCGTTTCCTGCGGCAATAATGCTCGTCATAGCTACGGACAGTTCTTTCATAAAGAAAAGATATGCCCTTGCCGAGGCAAAACGGACTTATGAAGACCTAAAAAACGAGAACCCTAGAAGACTAGTTGAAATTGCTCAAGGTTTTGGGTGGCAGCTGTCAATCAACCAGTCTGTTGGATCTCAAAATGAATTCTCAATGAACTTCACAGACTTTCTCAAAAATGCGACTCATCTTCGCGACATGAAGTGGAAACTCGTAAACCGTGTCTTGGACAATGGCAAGGTTTTCGTGTCGAGAAATGAAACAGCGAGATTACTAAGTGAAGAGGTGCGTAGAAACCTCGAGAAAAGGTTTGAGCTGGAGGACCTCCCAGCATTTCCCAAAGAGATAATGGAAATCGCAGAGAAAATCAAAAAACTGTCTGCTGAAAAGATTGCCAAGACAGAGACAGAAGAGATGCCTCAAGTAATGATCCAATCCGCTTTTCCTCCATGCATAGGTGCCCTATATCTCGCGTTCTCTTCTGGAAGACACTTGTCTCACATAGGAAGATTCGCTTTAACATCGTTTCTCGTAAACATCGGAATGCCCGCGGACAAAGTGATCGAGCTTTTCAAAAACATCTCAGATTTCAACGAAAAAATGACCCGTTATCAAGTTGAACACATTGCGGGAGTTACTGGTTCCCGGACCAGATATATACCTCCTAAATGTGACACATTGAGAACCCACGGAGTATGCACTAATCCGGACGATTTGTGCAGAAGAGTGCGTCACCCCTTGAGTTACTACCGGATTAGAGTTAGAAGTGAAAACAAGACAGGGTGAAAGTCATCGAGTTTGTAGCATACCTTATATATCAAGTACGCTAAACTGAACGGTAACATTCGAAGAGAAGAATTACAATGCAGTCTTCGCGAGTGGAAGGTAATCTCAGCATCAATTCCGAAGTGGGAATTCTGCTCCCCACTTATTGCGAAGCGGCCAACATTGAGAAACTCGTACTTGAGCTGGAAAACTCCGATTTTGACGCATCAATATTGGTCATTGATGACTCAAGCCCCGACGGGACGGCAGAAGTAGTGAGGAAACTCCAGACGAAGTTTAAGAATGTCCTGCTTCTTGTCCGAGACAGAAAGATGGGGCTCGGAACAGCAATCACTGATGGGTTCAAGGCCTTTCTCTTGATGAAACACCCGCCCAAATACATCGTAACAATGGACGCCGATTATTCGCATAATCCCAAAGAAATCCCCAAATTGCTGGCCCCTGTGAAAAAAGGCGTCGATTTGGTTGTGGGAAGTAGATATTGCCCCGGAGGCGGCGCTGTAGGGTGGGGTGTGGGTCGTTTTTTTATCAGCAAAATAGCCAACCTTGTCACTCGTTTCAGAATTGAGGCGAGAATATCTGATTACACCAGTGGAATGCGATGCTATTCCACAAGACTGGTCAAGGGCATAATAAACGACCTCCATAGTCAAACTTACGAGATTCAAATCGAGACAATAAG
>DATEYW010000125.1:0-3016 GCA_035256045.1 Bathyarchaeia archaeon
GCAAAGATTCGTGCCTTTCTAGATGCCGCCGGAATTCCATTTCTTTTCTATCCCGATCCAGAGGACACTTAAATATCGCCACTTCCCTAAAATATTGGAACGAGTCACTGCATGCTCCGGAGGATTCAAGAGTGGATCTCAGGAAAGACGCCCTTAAGAAAATGCTTCCGAATCTGGCCGAAGAAATGAACTCGGACGAAAACAGAGTCCCTGTAAACTCTGTGCGAACCGACCAGGAAACTGGAGAACGCCACGTCACTGACGGAAGATTCGTCAACTATGTTCCTGACGTCATAGACTTCATCCGTCGATGCGACACGAACAAGCAAGCAGAAGAAATCATTTCTTACATGGAGAATAGAGGCGAAATCGAGACGCAATATGCAACAAAGTTGAGAAGACAGCTCAAAGAAAGAGGTGTCAGAAGCTTCGGTCCCAAGAAAGAGCATGATTACTATCTCAAACATGGCGACGTGTAGACGTCATTATTTGCGCTTGAGGCTGTTGCGGTATCTAACATGGTTTTTCTGAGATCGAAAACAAATATGCCCATGTTCGAGGCAGCTTAGTCTCCAAAAGTAAATAAATGGGCTTATCAATAGTTAGGGAGCTAAAAATACATAGAATGTTGCGGAGGACAACCGACTTGAAGAAAACAGCACTAACGTTCATAATGTTGGCTTCGGTCCTGATTTTTGCTGTGTCAATTCATGTAAATCTTGAGAAGGTGCAGGCAGAAGGTAGCTACGTCGTAGAACACGTTGATCAAAATCTTCAGATAATGTACAACGGGTACGTCCTGATGAATGAGACTGTGCAATTGTCAGGACAGCCACCTAGTAGTTTTAAGATGGGTTTTCCTTACATATTCGGTTCTTATCTGGTCAGCTGCAATGCCTTCGAAACAAGTAATCCGTCACACACTTACCCAGTCAGTCTGAACGAGCCCTTAGAGGGACGCAGCGGATACTATGGCATAAACGTTGATTTTTCAGGAGGAGCTCCCCAACTGTTCAGCGTTAATATTTTGTTTTCTAACGGTCTAATCTCTCAAAATCCGCAGAACGCAAGTCTCTATGTATTGATTTTTCCGCAGTTCCCGAGCCTCACTCAGGACGCCCAAACCTTCAATGGCTCAATCACTTTGCCAAAAAATGCTGTTTACATGACTGGCACGATTGGCAGCGTCACTTACGATCAGCAAAATCTAAAAGCTTTCGCTTTCAACTCGTCAACAGTTACCTTCTACGTTTCCAATTATGAAATGCAGCTTTTTGATGTGGTCCAGCTAACTCGGAAAATTGGAATCAACGAGTTTGAAGAAATTACGGGATCGGACAACTATCAGATAACAAACAAGGGAACCTTCAGCATAACCACGGTAAACATATGGGCTCCTACTGGAGCTTCGAACATTGCGGCTGATGACCAACTGGGCCGAGCCTTAAGTCTCCCCGTACCAATCGGCTTCAACACCAGCCGCTACACGCTCAACTTCACGAGCGCTCTTCGGACAGGCTATTCTGAAGAATTCATCGTCCACTACAAGTTGCCGAGTGCTACCTACATCAGAAAACAAAGTGGAGACAACAATTTCGTAGTGAACATGACCCTGTTTCACGACTTTGACTACTATGTAAATGATACATCTGTTACTTTTACGCTTCCTGAAGGTGCAAGAATTCAGACCCTGAGCAGCACACTGACCGAAAATTCACTCGATTTTCACAGAAACATTTTCCAAGACAGCGCGACACTGAATAAACAGAGTGTGATGGCCCTAGACAGTATAGATGTTGAGATAGCTTATGAGTACAGCTCAATTTGGGCTGCCTTTCGACCGACCACATGGGTGCTAGTCATAACGCTGATAGGAATCGTAGCGTTCGTCTTCATTAGAAGACCAAAAGGTCCAGCTCGAGCCACGATATCCGCTGGCGGAATGCTTATTCGCCCAGAACAGCTCAGATCCTTCGTAGATATGTACGAAGAGAGAATGAAGATCCTTCGTGAAATGGATTCTCTCGAAGAGAAAGCACGTAGGGGAAGAATACCTAGACAACGATACAAGGTTCAGCGGAAGACTCTGGAGACACGACTTGATACTTCCTCCAGAAAACTGGAAGAACTCAAGGGAGGAATCCATTCTGCCGGAAGTCACTTTTCAAGTTTGATGGATCAACTCGAAGTTGCTGAAGCTCAGTTGAATGAAGTTGAGGCGAACGTCAAAACCATTGATGCAAGACACGGCCGAGGGGAACTCTCATTAGAGGCGTACAGAAGACTCCAAGGTGACTACCAGCAACGCAAAGGAAAAGCCCAGACGACGATAAACGGAATACTCTTGAGACTACGTGAAGAAATCCGCTAATCATACCTAAACACTTTTATCCCACATTCTTGCTCTGAATGAAAAACCACATTTGAAGGAACCTGAAATGGTGAAGATCGTAATTGACAATGCCAAATGTACAGGATGTGAAACCTGCGTCGATACTTGCCCCGTTGCCGTATTCGAGATCAAAGACAAGAAATCGGTCCCAGTAAAAGTCGATGAATGTCTGGTTTGCCGGGCATGCGAAGTACAGTGCCCTGAAACCGCGATTCAGGTCATTGAGTAAAGCCGCAACTCGAGCGGATGCAACGCTCCTAGCGTCGTTCAATCTAGATGCCAAAAATTTCTCTGAACTTTTTTCGCTTCTTTTATGGCTTTCTCCCCATTTTCTCTTGTCTTTTGTCTGCTCCTAGGAACTTCGTCGTCTAACCTATACTGGTTACCAGAAATCTTTGACAGGGCTTGAATAGCCAGCTTTCCAACGAAGTTGACGTTGTAGCCACCTTCGAGGATTAACGCTAGTTTTCTGTCACACAATTCTGAAGACAGGTTCGTGATAGTGTCAAAAACCTTTTCGTAACACTGCGCTGAGAGTCCAAGGCGTCCAACAGGATCTGCGTAATGTGAATCGAAGCCGGCTGAAACAAGAATGAACTGTGGTTTATACTCACGCGTGATCGG
>DATEYW010000126.1:0-2690 GCA_035256045.1 Bathyarchaeia archaeon
GGACATGGAGAAACTTGCAAGAGCCACTGGAGGAAGGATAAGCACAGACCTGAACGACCTCAAGGCTCAAGATTTGGGCATGGCAGGACTCGTGGAGGAACGCAAACTTGGCGAAGACAAAATGATTTTCGTCGAAAAATGTAAAGATCCACGTTCAGTAGCGTTGATCATACGCGCCGGACTTGAAAGAATGGTCGATGAGGCAGAACGAGCAATGACAGACGCATTATCAGTCGTATCCGACGTAATAGAAAATAACAAGATAGTCGCAGGCGGCGGCGCAGTGGAAATCGAAGTTGCCAAAGAATTGCGCAAGTATGCAACAAACGTTGGCGGAAGAGAGCAATTGGCAATAGAGACTTTTGCAAATGCTATCGAAGTGATACCTAAAACCTTAGCTGAGAATGCGGGACTCGAAGCGATAGACGTACTCGTAGAACTCAGGTCTGCACACGAAAAACCAGACGGACAATACAAAGGAGTAAACGTTTTCACAGGCAAAATCGAAGACATGAAACAGAAAGGCGTGATCGAACCACTAGTCGTCAAAGAACAAGCAGTGAAGTCTGCCACAGAGTCTGCAGCCATGATTCTGAGAATAGACGACGTAATTGCATCTACAAAGCCCAGGGAAGGACCAGGCGGCGCAGGGAAACCGCCCGGCGGCGAAATGCCTGAAGACTAATTCCCCCTAAACTTTTTTCAATTCCCACATCCTTTTTTTCGTTCGTTTTTCGTTGTTTCTTTGTCAAAAACACCCTACCCCCTAGGTACCTAGCATGAGTTCTATGTCTAGAACGCCCCCTAAGACAGATTTCGCTAGGAATTTGAAATCATTTGAACTCGGTTCTTCTGGGGAAGACCAGCAAAGTTCCAAGCAGTGAAGGAAGAAAAATCGGTAGGAAATAGTAGAGGAATGAGCTGGACAGTTTGTAGTCGGGTACAAGCATTGACGTGACCCAGACGCCCCCGCCAACTATGGTACAGAGCACTCCTGCAACCATGAACCATGGATAGCTTTTCCGACTCAGGGAGAGAACACCTGCGATGAGACCGAATACGAAAGCGACTAATGAAAAAACTGTGAAGAGTTGGTCGTAGAGAATCCATTTTTGTGCTATCAGCTGAGGATACCAACTGTAGATTTCCAACAACGCATCTAACGACAGCAAGAAAATGATAAAAGACGCTATTGTGGCAATCAGCATTAGGAAACCTGCAACAGACACGTTCATAGTAAGGGCAGAAGGTTTGAGCCCGCGCATGCAGTATGGACAGGAAACCGCGTCATCCGGGACGTTTCTGCCACACTTCGGGCAAGTCAATGCCATGCACCTTAAGGTGATTTGCAGCGAAATTAAATGTTGCGTTACTCTATTATCTGTATAGAGAAAGACCGATTGGAGTTGTCTGTTTGAGAATCATATGGGTAGTCGCATTTGTTGCACTATTGCTGGTCATGCAAACTGCCCTTATCGCTGATGTTAGCGGATACGATAATTTTTTCACCATTGAAGAGATTGGGAATCATCATATCGTGAGGCTTAACTCGAATCAGCCGTATTTAGCAGGTTTTCATGTTAACACGGATGACCTGAACACTTATGGCACGATTGATGGAACAGCCGTCACAGTCAGCTTTCTGTCAACTGAGACCAGCTTCTCAAAAGACACGTGGTTGGGCGGAGGCATGTTTGTCCAGGCGCAGGATACGAAGTATAAAAATGTGGATTACGGGTTCTACACGATTCTTGCTATGGATTCTTCAGGTAGTCTCTTCGTAGATTTGGGCCTCCATCAAACAAGAGAAGAAACGCCGCCTGTTCAGCCTGGCGACGAAGAACTCATTTACGCTTACACTTGGTGCTTGCCAGGAGTGGAATTGACCACGCCTGTCACGCTGCGCGCACAGTGGGATGACCAAGGAGTTGTTTGCTACTCCATCACGGTCAGCAAGAACACCATACCGATCAAATCGGTGAAGATTGCGGAGATTCCGAACTGTGAAAACATCATACCCAAATTCTACGGCGGAAACGTGATCAACAAACCATTTCCTTTCAGCAACTATGTTAACTTCTTTCAGTTTGGAGTCACAAGTTCCAAGCCGATAGAGGATAACCATTGGAAAGTGCTAGTAGAAAAGCCACAGATGTTGAAAAACGGAGAATGGGTCAAGGTCAACAAGGCATGGTCAATTCAAGGCAACATAGCTTTTCTCGATCAGGACTGGAAATGGGGGGGCCAACCTTACAACGGAGTGAACGCACAATACTTCAATCATCCCCTACAGACGCCCTACCAGGTGATTTTTCAATACACAGGAGAGACTCTCGCGTCAGGAACAGTCCTATGGAACCAGTCCACATCGCAGACTGGTGAAACGACCACAGTTGGGCCACCCATCCGGTTGATATGTTGTTTTTCATGTGGATTTGCGATTCTGTGGCGCTTGAACTCAGGAATGAGCACTGAAAGAAGAAGCTGGAGAAAGATGATGCGCATTGTCTACACATGTTTGAGGACTAGAAAATGATAACAGCACTCGCAGGAGGAGTCGGTGCCGCCAGATTTCTCCAAGGACTCGTCAAAAACGTTCCACCAGACAAGTTGACAATCATCGTCAACACGGGAGATGACATTGGATTTCACGGTCTACACGTTTCTCCCGACTTGGACATAGTTATGTA
>DATEYW010000127.1:0-2710 GCA_035256045.1 Bathyarchaeia archaeon
GCAAGCTTGACTTCTTTCTCCTCTACCTGCCATGGCATACGTCCTGAAACAGCCTGAAGGTGTCTCAAAGAGTGCAAATCGAAGAGCAAACAACATCTGTTGGTTTGGCAGAGAATCAGACCGAACTGGCACAAATAATAAGAAATCTGGAACAGAAATGTAGAAACTGTAACACTATATCTCCTATGATCTGTGTTTCGGACTGCAAGACATGGAAGATAAAAAACCAAATCAGAAACTTACACGAAAAGACTCACGGACCAAATTTCTTGGAGCGACTTTTCAACGCTTTGAAGAACAAGAGAAGACTTCAACTTCTGAACATCATCGCCAAGCAACACAATTCATTGACTCAGTTGCAGATGCAATTGAGGTCTCAAGGCCACACCCACAGTCGACAGACCATTGTGGAGGAATACCTCATTCCTATGATTCAGGTCGGACTTGTGCAAGAAAGCCAGAACCCATATGCTGCTACTCTTCTAGGATCGAGTGTCAATATGGTGGTCAAGGATTTTCAAGAGTTTGAAACGGTTTTGCCTTCTCACTCTGAATGTAACGAAGAAAAGGTGTTGATGACTCTTCTTCACGCACCCAGAACATTAGAAGAGATCAGAAGTGCAGTGCCGAGCAAGAATGCTCCGCGGGTTCTGAGTCGATTGCAGAAGACTGGATTGCTCCAAACGCCTCGAGAGAAGGATTACGTCTTCTTTTTCAAAACAAGAAGGGATCCTGGGCTGTCAAGCCAATCAATCACTGAAAGGAAGATGTACGACAGCATTCCTGAGGACGGGATTTCTGCAAGGAAACTCGCATTAAAAGTCTGCATTTCACTTAGAAGAACCTACAAGTATCTACGTAGACTCAAGGGAAAGAAGCTGGTTTTTGTGCGGAAAAAACCATTGACCTATTCTCTAACTGACAAGGGAAGAAAACTCGCAGGGATTCTGAAGGCGCTGAAAGATATTTGTGTTGAAACTCAAGAAATGACGAGTCAGTTTCTGCAATGCGAACAAGAGAACATTGTCAAAGACTTGGCGCCTCAAATGCTTTCAAGAACGGCAAAGCAGGCACATTGACCAAAACAAGCTCAGACTGATAAGGTACTTGAAAACTTGGGAGACTCGCATCGGTCCAGAAGACCTTTGAAGACCAAGAAAAGGGGAAATGACGCTTGAAGGTTACTCTAGCCTAGCCACCAGGCGAACCATGGAACGGAACATCTTTCCAAAGCATGTCCCACCAGTCCGCTTCAGTTATTGTTTCCCCTTTTACTAGAACTTCCAATATCTGTTTCAAAAGTCCATGATGTCTTTTTTCATCCTCAAGTATCGCACTCAACAAGAGCTTGACTTTGTTGTCTTTGACCGTGGGCAAAACTTCGCTGATCTTTCTTATCAGTCGGGCCTCCATCTCGATGTGCCTCTCAACAAGATCCTTTTGCTTGTCGAGGTTTTCTTGCGTCAGTGCTTTGGAAACGGTAGTCATCAATCGAACGGCTGAAGCGTACATTTCAGCATGTTTGACGGAGTCCAAAGAGACTCCTTTCAGAACTCCTTTTACGGTTGGATTGTCAATCTCAGGAAGCGATTTGTTCAGCGACTCAACTATCTTGTTTTCGACTTTCACCTGTTCTTTCAGGAATTCTACGAGTTCGTCTTTTGAACTCATTGGCTTTTCCTCCTTTTCAGTAGCACATGACAAGCTTCTCGAATAAGGCTTTCGGCGATTTCTTCGTCATCCATGATGGTTTCCTTTGACCGCAACAAGAAACACGATGACAACCAAATAGGCCCATGGCTCACGTTCTAGACTCGACATAGGAGCGGATTCGCGCCATTCCTTCTTTGACTTTTTCACGGTCAGGCGAATAGGATATTCTCAGATGTCCCCGGCCACTAATTCCGAAACCTGAACCCGGAACAGTGACTACTTTCACTTCTTCAAGGATTTCAGTGGCCAATTTGTCATCAGATTTTTCGAGTTTCGAAAAGTCGGGGAATACGTAGAATGCTCCTTCTGGCGACGCGTAGGACAACACTTCCATTTTGTTAAGCTCGGTTAGCATCAGTTCCCTTCTTTTTTCATACTCGGAGAGCATCTCTTTCACACAGGTCTGAGGACCCGTTAGGGCCGCTAGGGCAGCTTTCTGCGATATCGCGTTTGGGCATAAGGTTGCATAATAATGCAAAGTTCGAAGCACTGAGGACAGTTTCTGAGCGGCAACCATGTAGCCAATTCGCCATCCTGTCATAGCATATGCTTTTGAAAAACCCTGCACCGTGATCGTTCGGTCCTCCATGCCTGGCAAAGAAGCAATGCTAACCATTTTTCTGCCGTCGTAAACGATTTTCTCATAAATCTCGTCCGCAAAGACCACCAGATCATGTTTCATAGCTGCGTCAGCCAATACTTCTAAGTCAGGCTTTGAGAACACATGGCCCGTTGGGTTGGACGGGTTGCAGAACCAGATCATTTTCGTTCTTGGCGTTATCCGCTTTTCCAACGTTTCTGTCTCTATTCTATAGTTGTTCTTCGGGTTAAGCGAGAATAGTACGGGTACTGCTTCGGCCAGCAACGTATCTTCATAGTAAGCGGGGTAATACGGATCAATAACCAATGCTTCATCGCCCCGGTCCAGAAAACCCAAGGCGGCAATGAACATGGCTTCCTGTGACCCAGCAGTAACTGTAACTTCTGTTCTTGGATC
>DATEYW010000128.1:0-6830 GCA_035256045.1 Bathyarchaeia archaeon
AAAGTTTCAAGGATTCTGTATCTTTTCTCAGTTCTGTCGTCGGGAGAGATTTTTGTTCCGCATTTGGGACAGTTGAAATCGCCTTTTCCCCTGACATTCTTCATATCAATTCTGAACAACTTATTCGACTGCAAGATACAATCCCTCCTTTGCTATTCTTTTGCTTCGGCTGAACCTAAAATGTTTACGGAACAATGTTCCACTAGTTCATTGTTGTCGATTGAGGCAGTATGTGAAGGAATAGTTGTCAAGTCTTCTTTTGACTGTGTCGGTAAACCTTTCTGACGGCGTCTGGCCATGTGTCGCCGTGCCAAGTGTATGCCCGTATCTCATTCTCAAGAAGTTGCGCCCCCGTTGCAGCTCCCCAATGTTGGCTATACTTTGCGAAAAGACTGCCATATAGCCGGTCAGCTTCTTCCCAATCGCTTTCAGACAACTGTCCTGGTTCTCCTGTTTCAGCTTCCGTTCCAAAATTTGTCTTTCCATTGGGCCTT
This sequence comes from Bathyarchaeia archaeon, assembly GCA_035256045.1. Taxonomy (GTDB): domain Archaea; phylum Thermoproteota; class Bathyarchaeia; order Bathyarchaeales; family Bathycorpusculaceae; genus DASPPK01. Next base: position 495 of record DATEYW010000128.1, read on the forward strand.
TTCGAAAAACCAACGACAGTTGTGCCCACGCCTCCGATAATGACTAGTATGCCGATTGGCAGAAAAATGAAGCATGCCAAGACACCGAAAAGCGCGAGTCCTGCGCCCGTTAAGATGAGAGAATCCGCCTTTTTCCTCTCTCTGTTTCTCAGGCAGTTCGGGCACAAATAGAGCAATGCACTGCCGTCTCGGGTGCTGAAATTGAAAGTCTTCAAACATTCGCCACAGAATTCTCCTCCGCAGTCATTGCATTTTCCAGCTGCGCAGCTGTCCGGATGGTTTTGACATCGCGGGATGTCGATACCTATTTTTGGAGGTATTATGAATGTTGCTCCGCAGTAGTCGCATTTAAGTTGCAGCGCGTCATGTGGTATGATCTTTCTGTAGGGTGCACTGCAGAATGGGCATCTGATGACTTTTCCATCTTCTTCAGACAATTGGTGTCATGAGAGTCTTTTATTGCATGGTCTAATAGGTTTTCTGGATACGCAACGGTGAAGAAAGGCGTAAAGGAACAGTATGAGAATCTGTCATCCAGTAACGCGGCTAGTCTTTCAATTTTGCCATGGCGTAGACGACGAGAAATGGCATAGGTATGACTGAAACTGTGAAGGCGTATGTCGGAGAATACGCGTACAAGAAGGCCCCGAAGTAAGGAGCCAGAAATGAAGCGATCAAGATTGCGGTCTGCGGAATGGAAAGCCACAGTCCTCTTTTTGATTTCGGCGCAATCGCGCCGGCGTACGAGTTCGTCAAGGCGTTCGAAGCGGCTGATCCACCCAAGAAGAATGCAGTGAACATTAGAAAACCGATGTTGTTTGTTAACATCAGTGGAATGATTGAAATTCCGTATAGCAGGAGGCATATTCCAATGGCGCCGGACTTCCGCCATCTGTCTCCAATGCGGGCCATTGCCATTCCTATGAATGTCAATCCTGCAAAGCTGATTGACCCGAACAGTCCAACTTGAAACTCGGTCATTTTTACGCCTTCGGCGAGAAAGGTCTGCACGTAGGGTCTTCCGATGTTTATGAAAAAGAATGCGGCAGCCAGAAACGCTGATAGTAATATAATTCTTCGCAACAGTTTCCTTTCTTCTGTCTTCGGCAAAGCTTCTGTTTCCAGAGTTACGTCTTTTGCGGGATGTTGGCTATGGATAAAAAAGAAGACTGCGGTCGCTATGGCGCATAAGACTGCTGCGACGCGGAAGACCCACCGCATCCCTATCAAGGGAGCTAGGTAGCCGCCTGTGGCTGGAGCGAAAATGTAGCTGAAGAAGTAACTTGACCAGATTAGTGAAAGCGCTTGAGTCATTGTCTTCTTGTTCGGCACTGCCGTGATAACGTAGGCATTGATAGCGGGAATGCCTATCATCGAAATTCCAAAGCAGAATGTTCCTGGAATCAGATGAGTCCAGTTTCCGGCAAAGGAGTAGATCAGGGGAGCGAAGACCCAAGGTATCCAAGACAAAATAATGATTTTCTTTCGGTCAAACCGGTCCGCCAGCAAGCCTCCGGGTAAAGGAACTAACGCTGCGAAGCCTATGATGGTGGACAGTACCAAGCCTAATTGCAGGTAGTCTGCCTGTAGAGACCTCACGTACAAAGGGAAAACCCAGAAGTAGAGTCCTTCGCCGAAAGCACCTATAATGTTGGATAGACAGATCAACAGAATGTCCCGTGTTAACGCTTCGGAAGGGAAAGCGAATGACAGAATTCGCCTGTAGATTGCCATCTCAACGATTCCTGCATCAAGCTTGCTGTGAGGATTTTGAAGATAGACTGTCGAAGAAGGTTTTATTCTTGTTGTCGCCTATTCAGACTTACTTTCTGCAATTGCCTTTTTCAGTTTCTCAAAGGTTTCTCCCAGACCTGTTTTCTCAGGGTCAACAGCCCCAAGTCCTATTCTAGTTCTGTTGGAGCATGCAAGATCGTATCCTTTTTCAAAGAGGAAGAAGGTTCCCGGAACGACAGCCAAACTGTATCGCGGTATAGTCACTTCATTGACCCATCTGTAAGTATCCTTTACGGGAAGTTTCACCCAGAAAGTGACGCCGCACCTGTTAGGAAAGAATTCCACTAGGTTTTCCGTCAGCCAATCCTCAGTCTCCTTTTTCAGTCTATCCCACTTCTGCTTGTGTTTTCTGAGTCTCTCTTTGGCTTTGCTGACTAGCTCTGTGGCGATGATCTGCACGATGTTTGAACTGTTGCCAACTGTGTTCAGGACATCAGTGAAAAGTTCATCGACAAGCCGCTTCTCCGCCAGCGCAACGCCGAGTTTTAACCCTCCGAGACCGTAGGCTTTCGTAAAACTCGTCGTCACTATGCTCAACTCATTGTCAACAGAAAACAACGTTGGCACTGTGCTGCGGTCGAATTCAGCGTAAATCTCGTCGCACAGTACATGGAACTTGTATTCGTGGGCAACATCCATGACTTCCTTCAGAGATTTCCTGTCTGATATTGCGCCGCTAGGTGCATGAGGATTTGTCAGTGTAAGCAGTCCAGTTTTTTCGGAGACCATTTTTCGCAGCTTGTCTGCGTCAAGGGCGTAACCGACGCTTTCCCGTCTTTCGAGTCTTCTCACGCGGGGAAAATGCTCCTGAACGGCTCTCAGAAGAGGTTCATAGGTCGGATATTCGACAACAGCTTCTTTTTTTCCGGGCTCTCTTTCAGCGACATACCTGATTATGCGTGCGTTCTGTCCGGAAGCTCCTTCGCTTGAAAGAAACACGTTTTCAGGCCTAACATCATACCATCGGGCGATCTGACTGGTTGTCTCGGGGTTGCCATGATCATAATTCATGCTCAAGTCGATTTCGCCCATGTTCAAATTATGTTTGAAGTAGCCTAGACCGCTCGAGAGAAGGTTGTGTTTCAACTTGGGAACATGAATGTACCAGTCGAGATACAGTGAAGGATGTTTCATTGCGGGTTCCTGCAGTTGAAGGGCTATGTTCTAGGCTTATTTCTTTCGTCAAACATAGTGCTGGTCGGCGGCAAGACTATGCGAGTGACCGAAATCGAAGGCGGCTGCATTATAGATGTGTTAGTCAAGCCTCGCTCGCGAGAGTTCAAACTGGTTATTGAAGGAGATGACATTGCGCTGTTTTGCACAGAGGAGCCTGTGAGAGGCAGGGTGAACAAGGAAATCGTAAAAGAGCTTTCGCGGCTTTTTCACAAACAAGTCGAGGTTGTCTCAGGATTCTCTTCTAAACAAAAGAAATTGCTTGTGAAAGGCGTTACGAAAAAGGAAGTTGAAGGTCTATTGAAGTCTCGCTGGGTCTGTCTTACTGCTCATGAACTTTGAATCGCAGTATCGCGGCTACGCCGCCGAAGGAGTTCTTCAGCATCTGTCCTTCTTCAGTTTCTGTCGATATGACTTCTACTTGAGTGTTTGTGTATTCGGCCAGTCTGGCAAAGTCATCTATTACGTCTTCCCTTTCGGTTATGTTGAGGGAGGTTGCGCCGCATTTGGGACAGGGTTTTCCGGCTAAACTCTGTTCGAACTCTTGTAGGGCTTTGTTCTTTACGGTGTGTTGTTCTTGGTAGCCGCAGGCGCTGCATTTCAGGGTCACACGCGTCATCTCTAACCCTTCCGACAGGAGCAGTATGTTGACTGCGCCGTTTTCTAAGGCTTTTCTGGCATCTTCTTCTCCGTAGGTTATCTTGCCTGTATCGTGGCCAACTTCGTAGAGAAACTGCTGCATTACCTTCTTCTCTTCGATGTAGCGCACTTTTCGCATGACCTCAGGAGCCTTTTCGACAACTTCCTTGACACCTTGTTCCTCAACGTAGGCTGTGTCTATGACATCGATGATTTTGTTCTTGAGCTGGTAGTTCAGATATTCACCTTTTTCAAAATCATTCTTTGTGGGGCCTGGGCCAGCGAGTATTACTCCTTTCAGGTTTTCTATCGGAAGGAAAATGTCGTTTGCGTGTTCGCCTACGCGTGTGAAGTATTCTTGAAGCCTCATCTCGCGTAGTCTTTCGTATCTTCTTGCCGATTGTCCTCCAGCACGTGTTTTTCCAGGGACACCCGACGTCAATTGTCTCACTATGTCAAGCCTTCTCCCTTGAAGGGTGGCGATGGTCGCGCCTGAAGAATCTATGAGCAGAATGCCGTAGGTCTCTTTCTCTCGCAGCATTTCCTGAAGGTATTCAGTGTGAAATCGTGCATCGCACCTGTACAGGTTTATGTGGATCGGTTCTGGAGGAATGATGACATAGGTCTCTATTCTCTCGCTTCCAGCTCCATTCTGCGGAATCGCTCCACAGAAGATGACCAACCCGTTCTCGGGGGGTTCTTTGAAAAGTTTGAGCCGCTGCTGGACCTTGACGATGGCGTCCAGAACGTTTTTTCTTGTCGTTGTGGACTTTATGTTGGAGGCGGTCCCATATTCTTCTCTCAACTGGGTGATGACGTCGCTTATCTGTTTTCCAGGCGGGACGTATAGGGAGACAAGTTCTGTTCCTCGTCCTTCTTTTCTGGCCAGCGTCTCCAGTGTCTTTTTGAGCCTGAACAGTTCAAGAGAAGTCTTCTTTGGAGTGCTCAACAGTTGTCACAAATACCTTTTTGTTTCAAAGCTAAGTCTGTAACGAGTCAGATAAGATTTTGGGAGAGAAACCTACACTAATTCTAACGCTTCTTTGAGAAACGCTTTGTACGGACCGAGTTTGCCCCCGTAATTGCCTGCTGAAATTTTCATTACGCCCTGAACGTTCGCGGCAGCCTTGACGCCTGCGTTCATCGCATTCTTAACGGCTTCCAAAGTCAAACCGTTGATCACGATTTCGTAGACGCACTCTACGCCCTCTGGCACTTGAGTGTCAGCGACGAGTGTTCTCAGCTTCGGGCAGAATGGATGATTCGTCGAAGCTTTGAGCTTGTACTTCAGTGAACCTGCTTTGGAACCTGAACGGCAGACTCCGCCTGGAAAGGGCAACATGACTTCGCTTTTTGCCCTCTTTATTGCTTCGACCGCATCTTCGGCTGCTTGCAGTCCTGCCTTCCTGTCTGTGGCGAGTATGAGGAGATTGCCCCCTGCGACGGCTTCGGCCACACCGAACTTGTCTTCAACGACAAAGTCGCCTTCCATCACCGGGATTTTCCAGACTTTTCTTTCTCCGACGAGACGCTTTTTCTCGAACCCGTCGCCGAACAGTCTTAAGCTTCTGCCCACTTTCAATTTTCGCTTGGCGTTTGGCAGAGCGTCAAAAGCCGCTGTTGTCGGGCAAGTCATCACACACTGACCTATTCGCAGCACCATCTGTCCCATGAGTTCAAACCTGTTGCGATTGTATATCTGTATAATTACGCCTGGGCGGTTGTCCGGTGTTTTTTCTGGAGGAACTGCTGCTTCGATTCCTGCTTCAGCGGGGGACATGATCACGCTGGTGGCTAGACCCGTGGCGGTGGTTGCGGCGGTTAAGGCCCACTTTTCAGTGTCTGCTGTAATGAGGATTCTTCCGACCCACATTGGAAACATTTCGGCATAAGTGTCTGCAATTTTCACAGTGTTGCCTGACGACGTGGAGACCGTGTAGGTTTGGTCCTTTTCGTCATAGATTGTTGCTCTTAGCTTCGATTCCACGGTTGAAACCCGTTTCATAGTACGCGTCTGTCTTCTTTAAGAGTTTCGCGTTCGAGTTACTTTGGTTTTTTTGCCTTAAGTAAATTATTGAAAAACGCTTTTTTTCTTCTGATTTGCCAGTGAAGCAGCCTCTTCCAGGATTCTTTCCACTTCTCTATTTGAGAGTTCCATGTTAATTGTTACTTCAGGAAGCAGAGGTTCCTCCAGAGTGACGTACACTTCGGCTGGTTTCAGCTTGTTATGGACGATACGATGAATTCGATTCTTGACCGCCATTCGGTCAAGGATTTTCTTCATGTTGTGGGCTGGTACGCCAAAATTCTGGGAACCATAGTTAATCAAATCGTTCTCTCGGGTGTTGCCGTACTTTTCCAGATACGAGACGATTTCAGTTTCCACATTCATTTCGAGAGTTCCCTCTAGGCTGGACCTGAATCATTGATCTGGGAAAACTTAAGTCTTGGTCAAACCAAAGGTGAAAAACAGGCGATTCTGCAAGGCTGGTTTTGCTCAATTCGATAATCAAAGCCTTAAGAATCCTCGCGCGCATCAGAATCTTGAAGGTTCTAAATGTGAGCGAGATGCGCCGGCTGAAAGAGGCGTTCAAAAGTTGCTATTTAAGCGGCTTCTTTCTGGATGAGAACACGTTTCTCAAGGCCGATGATGCTGAAGTGCTCATGGTTCCTCGCAGAAACGATGATGGAAAAGTGGTTGAAAGACCGATGATAGTGTTGAAGAATGTT
>DATEYW010000129.1:0-4658 GCA_035256045.1 Bathyarchaeia archaeon
TTCGAATACCATATGACCATGATCAATAATGGAGTCTTCTTTCTCCCAACGCACAGCTTTGCCCTGTGCACAGCACATACAGAAGGAGACATCGACAAAATGCTCAGAGAAACCGAAAACTACGCCCGACACACAGGATAACTATGGAGATAGTTAGAAAACCGTCGCGCATGCTAGTCAATGCTATTCGGTATCGACGGTTTGTGAGGGTTCGAACCCTTCCTCTCTGAACTGCATTCTGTAAAATGCGCTGTAAAGTCCATCAGTCTTCATTAGTTCGTCATGAGTTCCCTCCTCTACTGCTTCTCCCTCCTCGATCACGACAATCTCGTCGCAAAGTCTAATGGTTGAAAGTCTATGCGCAATAATGATGGCAAGTCTGTTCTCAAGCAGTTTCTTAAGGGCGTTCTGTACGAGCAGTTCTGTGTATGGGTCAATACTGGACGTTGCTTCATCGAGAATCAGAAGCCTAGGGTTCATCAAAAGCGTCCTGGCAAAGCTTATCAATTGTCTTTGACCTATGGAAATGTTTGAAGATCCTTCGCGTATGATATGATCATATCCGTCAGGAAGTTTCATAACAAATTCATGTGCGCCGACAGCCTTCGCCGCATTCGTGACATCAACATCGGTGGCATCTGGCTTTCCGAATCTTATGTTGTCTCTAATGCTCATCGGGAAGAGGAAAGAATCCTGTAAAACGATGCTCATATGTTTGCGCAAAGAATCGATTTCAATGCTTCGAACATCATGTCCATTGATGAGTATTCTTCCGCTAAGAGGGTCGTAGAACCTTGCCAGCAAGTTTATTATCGTGCTTTTTCCTGCGCCCGTTGATCCGACAATGGCAAGTTTCTTCGACTCGTCGAGTGAAAGGCTCACATTTCTGACTACTGGAACAGTCTTGTCGTATCCAAAGGTGACGTTTTCAAACCTGACATCATTTATCGTCTTTATCGAGATTGCTTTATCTTTGGGAGGGTCCTCGACCTCCACTTTTGTGTCAGTAAGGTCGAACATTCTCTCGGTCGCCGCCATAGCAGATTGATACTGGTCATAGACGGTCACAAGATCCATTAGCGGCATAAAATATTGGAACTGATATTCTATGAAGGCCACTATGGTGCCAATGGTGATCTCACCACTCACGACCATCAGAGAGCCAAACCACAGAATCAAAGCTGTGCCGATTACACGCATGAGAATGACTACGGGCTGATAGGTTGAGGAAATTCGTAGAGCATGTATGTTTGCCGCGATGTTCTTGTCTTGGGTTTCTCTAAACTCCTGATAGGATTTGTTCTCACGCACGAAAGATTTTATCACTCTCATGCCTGAAAGATTCTCCTGCATTTTTGCCGTCAAACCCGCAAGCGTTGACAGTGAGCGACGATAGGCTGATCTTGAGAATCTTCCAAGAAGCCATGCTAGTGTTATTGCTACTGGAAGAATGGCAATGGCTATGAGAGCCAGCTTTACGTTTAACCAGAAGATTATGATGAACGAACCCAGAATTGAGGATGTATCCAATATGATGCTCGTCAGACCCATCCTCAAAAATATCCTTACGGTGTTGGCGTCGTTTGTGGGCCGCGACATGATTCTGCCTATCTCTCCTTCTGAAAAGTATCTGAGTGATATTTTCTGCAGTTTAGAATTCATCTCGTCCCGCATTTCGGCAACGACTTTTTCACCAACGATCCGCATCTGATAGACCTGAACGTATTGGAGAACATAGTTTGCTACGGTCACGAAAACGAAAATCGGAATCCACCAATAGAAGCCTGCGAGATTGTTAGGCAAAATGATCTGATCTATCGCGATCTTGTGAAGGTACGGAGAGGCTAATCCTGTCATCGCGCCTAGCACAATGGCGACAACGCCTATGACAAGGCTTCTCTGATAATGCTTGGCATATCTGTAGATTCGAGCGATCAAAGTTCGGTCGGGAACTGTTCTCTTTCTGGATTCTTCATATCGCCCCGAGAAAGCACCATGCGGACTAGCCAACTATTTTCCGCCCTCCACGATGTCAAGCGGAGCCTTCTCCAGAAACTGAGTCTCATAAATGCGTTTGTAAAGAGTGTCTCTAGCCATCAGTTCCTTATGTGTGCCAAACTCGGTGATTTCGCCGTCATCGAGAATCAGAATCTTGTCTGCGTTCTTAATCGTTGAAAGCCTCTGAGCAATTATGAATGACGTTTTGCCTTTCATCGCTGCCTCAAGCGCTTCCTGAATTTCGGTTTCAGTCTTCGCATCCACAAAAGACAGAGCATCATCAAGAATCAGGATTTTCGGGTTTGCCAACAATGCCCTCGCAATAGTAAGCCTTTGCCTCTGTCCTCCAGAAAGCGTCACACCCCTTTCACCGACGACGGTGTTGTACCCTTCTGGCAACGACTTAATGAAGTCGTGTATTCTTGCGAGTTTTGCTGCGGCCTTTATGTCTTCCATAGAAGCGTCAGGTTTGCCAAAAGCGATATTGTCTTTGATAGTGCCTGTAAAAATGAACACGTCTTGAAGGACAAGACCGACTTGACGTCTCAAACACGACAGCTCATAACTTCTTACATCTCTGCCGTCAATCAGTATACTCCCTGCTTCAACGTCGTAGAATCGCGGAATCAGATATACTAGTGAAGTCTTGCCAGAACCGGTTGCGCCAAGAATGGCGATCCTCTCGCCTGGGCTGACTTTGAAAGTTATGTTCTTGAGCACAGGACGGTCTTTGGCATAGCTGAAGGTCACATTTCTGAACTCTACATGGCCTTTATCTATGGGGATGATTGCTGCGTCAGGAGAGTTATGAACGTCTCCGGGCTTGTCCATAATCTCAAAGATTCTTTCGAGCGCGGCTGATGCATATATCCACGTACCCGACAGCATGCTCAAATCGCGGAGGGGGAAACTCATTCGCATCATGTATCTGGAAAAGAGCGTGAGTTCGCCGATCGTCAGAATGGCTATGGGTGCTGCAACAAGATTGCCTCCGTAAAGATAGACCATCGCTATTCCAAGAGTCAGAATTGCAGGCCCGGATGGCATGTAGATAGATTGAATTCTACCTGCCTCAATCGCAGTGTCTACAAAGACTTTTTCAACCTGTCTGAACCCTTGATCCATCTCGTCTTCTCTTCGGAAAATCCGCACGTTTTTCATGCCAATTATGTTCTGCTGAACATACGCACCGAGCCTTCCCATTATTTGCAGCATCTTTCCAAACAGCGGCATCGTTTTTATCCACAGTTGAGCGGTAAAGATGAAGATCAGTGGCATAGGTGCAATGGCTATTAAACTCATTATGGGATTCAGGGAATACATGATCGTGAAAACTATGGCTATGACAAAAACGGCGTTTGTCAATGTTCCGAGCCAAGTCCTTGCGAAGGCTTCAACCCCCTGTATATCCATCGTGGCTCTCGAAACAAGGTCTCCCACCGCGGATGCATCGTAGAACTTGAAAGACTTGCGTTGAAGAGAAGAATAATAGTTGGATCTCACGTCCTTCGAAATCATCTGTGAAAGATAGCCTTGAGTGTAGGTGTTGACGAAGTTCACCAATCCAAAAGCGATCACTACGAGAACGATGTTCACCACAAGCCCTTGCAGGTACTCGGTTTTCCCTTGCGTGATCACAAGGTCAATAATCTGTGCCGTATAGATAGGCTCTAGTGTAAACAAGTATGCCCCTGTGACAGTCAGACCAAGGATAAATGCGACAAGAAACACGTATCGTTTATGATACCCGAGAAGTCTCCTGAACATGTTTGTAGAACGAAACATTTCAGCCTTCGTCGAAATGGTTTTGACATAGTCAAGAATGGGTTTCGCGACACTCATTCGCTGCAACCAGCAGATTCGTAGACTACTCAAGCATACAAATGCCGATATAAGGCTTCTTTCAGTAAGTCAATGATCACGAATATCTAAATCTGCTGTTCTGAAGATAGGCGCGCCCAAAGCTTGGACGTAGTTCACCGAATGCAAGACTCTGAATGCACTAACTAGGTTAGGGGACAAGCAAACGCGCTAAGGTCTGTACCTGGTCTGCAACACCGGCTCCTAAATATCCGAGAGCGGAGAAAAAGCCAAAACACATTGAGGAAAAATATTGCGTGTCCCGTGCGTGAACCTGAGAAATAGAAGCAGAAAGAGAACAATTTTCAGCCTAAGTATCCTATCGTGCAGTAAATAACAACCATCAGAGCTCCAGGAGAGCTGCCGCGCAACATTGGTTTAGGTTTCTGATCTTCACAATAAATCATAGCTATGGAGGCTTCGTCCACCGATCAAATCATCTTCAGATTTGGGTCGAGCGCTGTTTCTTCAATTGCGACAGCTTGGTTAGCAATTTGATTGGATTTTCCTCTTTGGCAAGGCTCTTGGTTTCGATGAGTCTCGCTTGCTCAGTTTCTGAAAACAGCTGATCACCTTTTTCTGTACGTATAACGGTCAGAGTCCACCCAGTCAGTCCCAAACCTCCAACAGAAATGTCTGCCAGTGTTGAGCTGAAATCCCCGCAGACTCTGCAATTTCCACGCGCAAATTGCCTGACTTCTGAAAGAGGTATCTCCTGAACCAGACCATTTTTCATCGTGATTAGCATCTTCCCCTTAATGTTCATGTTTTTGATATCGCTCAAGTTGCAGCCCAATTTC
>DATEYW010000130.1:0-3338 GCA_035256045.1 Bathyarchaeia archaeon
GACATTAGCTCCAGCGGATTTTGCGTCGCTGACCAGCTTCGTTTCCACTGGATCGTAGACGATGTCCATGACGCACAAATCGGATCTCAAGAGTCTCGCATCGACAGGGCTCCGGTCGGCACACGGATGCATTCCCACAGAGGTCGCGTTTACCAGCAGATCGGCATCTTTCAACTCTCTGCTTATCACGCGGGGCAAGAGTAAATCTGCCTTGATTCTACTGCCGAATCTCATCTGAAGGTGTTTGGCCAGTTTCTCGGCCTTGTCTGCAGTCCTGTTAAGAATCGTGATCTTTTCAACTTCTTGCGCGGCGCAGAAGGCTATTGCCCTCGCCGCGCCACCTGCTCCGAGTAGAAGCAGCTTTTTTCCCTTCAGATCTGCGCCTCCTGCCCTTAGCGCGTTTAGGGCTCCTACGCCGTCGGTGTTGAAGCCAACACTTTTCCCATCTTGGTTAAGGATAGTGTTGACGGCGCCGAGGAATCTGGCCGGAGGATCCGTTTCAGTTAGAAAATCCAAGACAGCCGTTTTGTGGGGCATTGTGACATTCAACCCGTGAATGCCTAGGCCATTGAAGGCGTTCATTGCTTCTTTTAGGTTATGCGCTTTGACCGTGAATGGAACGTAGACGAAGTCTAGCTTTAGCTGGCTGAACGCTGCATTGTGTATGATTGGACTCAACGTGTGTCCTATCGGATCTCCGATAATTCCGCAGACTTTTGTTTTTCCCGAGATTTGCATTTCACATCATTTCCAAAGCGTCATATGCTCTTCTCATTTCTTGAATAGGCAGTTGTCCTTCGGCTGTTTCTTTTCCCGGACGCAAAGATGCAATCGTAAAAAAAGCACCGAAAAGTGGAGATAGGAACCTGGATGTTTTGCCCAGTTTGCCCATGCAGAAGCATATCATATTGTGTTTTCTTTGAGTTTCAGACAGAAATCCTAGCACGGTAAGGTTGTCTTTGACGGACGCGGCGGTAGTGACGATTTTACACAGGTCAGCTCCCGTTGTCGTCTCTTTCTGAAGAATTTCATGGAGCCTTGCGATCGGTGGTGTCTTCTCAAAGTCGTGAAATGAGATTATCAGTTTCACTTTGGTCTGTCGCATCTTCCTGACAAGATTCTTCAGTTTTGGCGTCGTTAATTCCAAGTCGACGTATTCAAATCCGTGTCTTGCGGCGTCAAGAAGCGTGTCTTGGCGTTCGATTTCAGTCCCTGAGAAGTCGCCTTTATGTTCGGGAGATCTATTTGCTGCAATCATCGGCGTTTTTATGTGACTCGTAATGTCGATCAAACCGTCGTGTTCTTTGAGTCGGTCCAATCTGACTTCGATGAAATCTGCTTTGAATTGTTCGGCCTCTTCAATTAGACTTCGTGTTTCAGTGATGGTTTTGGGGAGAATTGAGACGCAGATTCGCGTGGTCAACGTTCAAACACCGATTCTTCTGTCACTAGCGTTCCGAAGTGTCTCCCACCGTCAATCACATGGGCCAGCACTTCGTCTCCGATTTTCAGTTCGGCGATCGATTTGGATCCACCGTAGGTGATGAATCTCACGGTCTCAGCATTCTGAACGATTGTTTTGATTCTTCTTTCTTTCAATTCGGCTTCCACAAGGATCAGCGGTCTCAGCTCAATCTTTATTCTCCCGACTCTCACAACCCTATTGTTCCCTCTTGCATCAACTACTAGAACCTCGCGACCTGCCTTCAATTCCGAAAGATAGTTAGTTCCTTTGAGCGAAGTCAGTGTGTATAGGGAGACTGGTCCAGCATTGACCCTAAAAGGACGCACTTCAACAAACGGGTTTTCATGGACTTCTGCTTCCAAAAGGAACAGACCGCAAGATTGGCATCCAACGAGTATTCCCTCGCCAGGTTTGAGCATCTCGCAAGTATCAACGCAGACCCTGGATCCGATTCCAATCTGTTTGATCTCGACGATTTTTGCTGATACTAACGGAATTTCTGAATTTTCTTTGGCAATGATTTTCGCTGTTTGTTGCAGGTCGTCGCAGTTCGCAGTTTTCAAGACAACTCCATCGGCTCCAAGTTCCAAGGTTTCCAGCGCCAATCTGGCATCTTCGGAAGATGTGACTTCGGCGAGCAATTTTGTTTTTCCACGTGTTTTCGCAATGAGGTTTTCCAAGGGAATAATCTTCCAATCGGGGCACTCGAGGATTATGTAGTCTGCCAAAAGGTCCGCTGCCAAGACAGCTTTTTTCTCATCATCCACTCGTTCGATTCTGATTCTCACTGCTACCCTTATGCCCGAGTTCTTGAGCTTCTTAATGGTGTCTTCGTCGAGAGAATCAACTACACGTATATCGTACCCAACCGATCGTGAGGCTATTCTAGCTTTGATTTCCCTCCCATTATCAACATCCCTTTTCTCAGTCAGGATCACGTCGCAGACTTCATCCGCAAGTCTGAATAGGTCGGTCTTTGCGTTGGGAGAGATCGATTCGTCTATTTCGACCCAGAGTTCCTTCATGTTGCGGCACCAAGGATCTCTAATGCCTTTTCGACTGACGCACCATCATGCACTATGGCTGCTAGAGCTTTTGTGATTGAAGTCGGGTTCTTGTACTGGAAAACGTTTCTGCCGATTGACAAACCTGAACCGCCTGCTTCAATCGACTCATGAACCATTTTGAAAACTTCTCGAACAGTTTCAATCTTTGGTCCGCCTGCGATTATTACTGGTACGCCGCAGCCTCGCACAACCTGTCTGAACGTTTCAATGTCGCCTGTGTAGTTTGTCTTAACAATGTCTGCACCGAGTTCTGCCCCGAGTCTTGCTACGTGCGCGACGGCGTCAGCTGCATATTCGTTTGGTATCTTTGGGCCTCTCGGATACATCATGGCAACCAAAGGCAAGCCCCACTTGTCACATTCATCGGCCACGGTTCCGAGCTTTGTGAGCATTTCGTCCTCTCGTTGAGCCCCGACGTTCACGTGAATTGAAATGGCGTCTGCGCCGATTCGCAGAGCTTCCTCGACGGAGCAAACTTGAACTTTGCTGTCGGGGCTGGGACCTAGACTTGTACTGGCAGACAGATGTACGATAAGACCTGCTTTCTGTACATCGACGATTTTTGCGATTCCTCGGTGCACGATAATTGCGTCAATATCTCCCTTCAAAAGTTGATTAATTGTGTCTTGCATTCTGACTAGTCCTGAAATTGGGCCAAGAGTGGCTCCATGGTCCATTGGAACTATTACTGTTCGTCCATCATTTCGAATGATTCTTTTTAGTCGCCTTTCTTTACCAATATCCACGTTTTCCAACTCCTAGATGTAATTCTTTGTGCACAAATACTCCGCGTTTAGGATTGCACA
>DATEYW010000131.1:0-6887 GCA_035256045.1 Bathyarchaeia archaeon
TTAGCCCTAGCCGGGACCGAGTGCGTGGAAATGTCAGCCGTTATGGCCAAGCATAATCCTTTCGCCGAAAGAGCCGGTATGCAAAAGGTTGTCATGCAAGAACCTTCAAAGGAAGCATTGAGAATTGCAGCAGTTCTTGAAACTCTAGGTTTTAACATTGAACTTCTTGGCAGCTTGAGGTATGTGACAAAAAAGATCGAGTCTCTCGAAGTGTCAGAAATTCAAATCATAAAAGATGCCTTCCTGAAATTCAGACACACGAGATTCATGAAAAGCTTCTCTTACAACCTTCCATACGGACGGGCTGAAGACTACAGAAAAAAGATCGAAGAGGCCAGCGTGGAAAGACTTGCAAAACTCATCAAGATCTGCAGTTTCTTGAACCAAGTCAAAGTCTATCTATTTTGGAGTCTGGGACAGGTACAAACCGAAGAACATCGACAATTGCCTTGCCGAAGGAGAGAATCAACCCACAAATCTGTCATGCCCAAAAAGTAGTACTAAAACGAAAAGGAGATTGATCAAGGAAATATGAGAAAATCCTTAGAATCGGAAATTTTCTGCGTGCTACTGTCAATTCATACTGAGAATTCATAAGCGCTTTAACGGTCAACCGATCCACCACGACGCGTGACGACCCTTGCGTAGAAAAGCGATCATATTGTTCCTCTTCCCAGGCATACTTTTCCTCTGGATAGTCGGCTGGAGCCTCTACAGCATCGGAAACAACCGGACAACCAACAAGCAAAACACATAAAACAACCCATCAAAGTCGAGTTGACGATCTTTTCAGTGAGGCTCAATTATCTGATTCGATCAACCGAAGTGCTCGCTATCCATGTGCATAAAAGGCAACCGATCATAGTCGATCGATCGGAAGAATCCCCAGAGCGCGCCAAGCTACGTTGCCAACTTCCAATGTGGAACTAAGTCGAAAACGCGTGAGCCCTCCAGAATAGCACGCGCTGAAGAAAAGGGAAGAGAAAAAAGAGGATTGTTTCGAATTACCGCTAATGCATTCTTACGCGTATTCTACTGTGAAATGGGCGAAGACATAGAAATGTCCGTCGTCATCTATAAATGCCATGTACTCTCCGAAGTTGGCATTGTCGTCTGTGACTGGGTCGCCGGTGAAGTCCATTGCTTCGCTGTATGCTAGGTGCTCATTTGTGACTACGATGTTGTAGGTCCAGCCGCCTATTTCGATGGTGTCATCGATGGAGTAGTAGACGCCGTACCAGCCGTCGCCACTGTATTCGATCCAGTATGTACCGATGATTCTTACTTCATCTTCTGGGTCTCCAGCCTGGAGGTCAAAGTACTGCGTCACAGTGACTCTGTCGAAATAGTTATACATGAACCAATTGCCTGCAGGATCTATCCTCTCTCCTACGCCGGTTACGTCGTCGCCCTCAACATCCGGGCGACCTGTGTACGTGTATTCTACTGTGAAGTGAGCGAAGACATAGAAATGTCCGTCGTCATCTATAAATGCCATGTACTCTCCGAAGTTGGCATTGTCGTCCACTTCTGGATCGCCGGTGAAGTCCATTATATCACTGTGCGATAAGTGCTCATCCACGACCACGATATTGTAGAGCCAACCGTCTATTTCGATGGTGTCATCGATGGAGTAGCCTGCACTATACCAGCCGTCGCCATCGTATTCAATCCAGTATGAACCGATGATTTTTTCGCCGTGTTCAGGATTCCCAACCTGAAGGTCAAAGTACTGCGTCACAGTGACTCCGTCGAAATAATTATACATGAACCAATTGCCTGCAGGATCTATTCTCGTGCCCACGCCGGTTACGTCGTCGCCCTCAACATCCAGAGGACCTATATACATGTACACAGTTTTGCGTGCCCTGCCCTCTGAGTTCGAGATGAAATACCAATCAGTTCCGCGAACAAAACCGCCATCATAGTCTACCCAGAGATAATATTCAATTCCAGGCGTGTACATTGACAGTGAGTTGTCGATAACGATTTTGCCGTTGGCGCCCGTCGTGTAGACTTCGCCTGGTTCGTAGCGTGGATCTTGCGACCATAACGTTACGACTATCTCTTGGTTTGCCACTGGTTTTTCAGTAGTGTAGTCCTTAACAGTTATTACTATTTCAATCGGTTTTGCCAAGGCTGGTGCAACAGCGGCAAAGGTCATCAGCAGAAGCGATGATAGAATAAATATCGTCGCAATCTTCTTTTTGATGTTTTCACCTCCTCCCTTCTCTCCACTATTCCCAAAAACCACCACAAAACCCATAGTCTGTTTGCTTCTGGCTTAAGAACTTGTGTAGACTTTTGTTATAGAAGACAATAGCAAAAGATCTATCTTGGTGCACGCTCTCTCTCGAAAACCCTCTTCAGAGGGTGTTTATGAGGCGCGCATGCGGAAAAGAAGCTAAGATCTTTGAGAAAACTATTTAGAAGAAAAATGTTGTAGGCATACATTGTTTAGAAGAAAAAAGTCCATTTCTTCCAGTCTTAGCGCGCGCTCTGGAAAATGTGAAAGATAACCCCCTGGCTAGCTTGCGTCCAGTTCAGCGATTTGTTCGGCTAGCAAACGTAAAGAAACCCAAAAGAAGGGGAGGATTAGTGCCTACGCCATGAATTCTATGATGTAGTCTCCGCTTAGTGATGGGCCCACTTCAATCGTCCAATATCCGAAGTACGACCATTCACCGGTGTAAAGGTTGACATTGGCCTGCCAAACCCAATAGGTGCCTGGAGCAGTGACTCCAGCGTTGATGCTCGCTATTCTGACTGTGCCATCTTCATCTGTAGTGTGCAGAGTGATTCCATACGTTTCGGGGGAGACGCCTACTGCAAAGTCTCTCGGATCATCCTCCTGAGTTCGGAACATCCTTACACCTGATACTGGTCCGGCACAATTTTGGCAGGTTAAAGTTATTTATGTCGCGATGAACATGTGCCCGGGTGTTGGGTAGGGAAAGCTGTTCTTTCCTGCCGCAATGTACGGTGGCTTGACATTTGGCACTTGGTATTGGACGGTGATGTCGGTGTTGACCTTGGCGTCAGATGGAACCGTCCACTCGCACACGTCGGCAATTAAGCGGTCCGACTCGGCATTATAGACCACCATCACGTCAATGAATGTGGCTGCCCCCCCTGTACCGTCGTTCTTTGTGTAACAGATTCTCACTTTGAGTGCATCGCCCTCATGCGCCTCCAGTATATTATATAGGCTGATGTAGTAGGCTTGCCCAACCTCGACGAGGGCTCTACCCTGAGCATCATACTCCACGTCCAATCCACGGTATCCATAGATGCAGACTATGAGGATTCCTGACCCTTTTTTTGCTTGTACTGTAGGCGTCAATAGGGTCAAAGCGAATAATGCTGATAATGTTAAGAACAGCGCTAGATATTTTATAGAAATGGTTTTCATTCTTTTTCACCTCCCTTCGCCCGCGCTATAAATACACTGTTGAATCATGCCTGAAATCTTTATTTGCCTTGTGAAAGAAAGTTCTACGCGTGCGCTTGTGGGCTCTTTTTCTAGGTTGCTCTCTCTTTGAGAATAGTTCGTAAAATCTGAAGGCCATCTCTGAAACTATTTAGTTTTGATTGGCCATTTTTCCTTTTAAATTCCGTGCTTGGGACTTCTTTAATTCTCAATCCTAACTTGTTCGCTTTGATGATCATTTCGGTCTCGATTTCAAAGCCATTAGCCTCAAGCAACGGTGCAAGTTTTTTCACACTCTCAGCAGTCAAAGCTATGAAACCATAGCAAAGGTCAGTGAAACGAGTCCCCCAAATCAGATTGAACAACATAACAATAATGGCGCTTCCGAATCTTCGCACAAAAGTCATGTCATAAGTGTATCCGCCTCTAATGAACCTCGAACCCTTAACCAAGTCAGAACCTGACACAATCCCTTCTAACATTCGATCCACCTCAACGGGACGCATAGAACCATCCGCATCAATCAAGACATACACATCAGCATCAACATGACCATTATTAAACACCTGACGCAACGCATTCCCCTTGCCCAACCCGTCTTGCACAATGACTCGCGCACCACAATCTCTCGCCACCTGACGAGTCCTGTCCCTTGAATTTCCATCCACAACCAAAACATCGTGAAAACTAAGCGCTTTCAATCTCCTAACAACAGATCCAATGTTCTTTTCCTCATCCAGTGTAGGAATAACAACTCCCACTTTCAACCCTCCGAGATTCTTATTCCCAGCCTTAGAAGTTGGCGTCTCTACAGCATGCAATAACAAACTCGACTTCTCCTTACGATCCACGTTCTATGTTGACTTGTACAAGCGAAAACTACGCAATAGCGAACGCACTCCTAGATAAGCATTGCTAGAACTTACCTCTATGCTAAATGCGCACATGGTAGCATACTCATCACGGGAACACACGCGGAAACACGAAACATAGCTTGATTGCGCGCTAATCGTACACTTCGTAAGCGTAAGCTAATATTGCTGTGTGGGAGTATGATTATTCTTCATTCACTCATGTGTAAAAAAGGACATCTGCATGGTATTGAGGAAATGTGATGAAGACCAAAAAATTCACGCTCCTTCACTCAAATGATATGCATGGCGACTTTTTGGCAGAAGTCCAAGGAGGAGGTGGAAAACTAATAGGTGGACTAGCGCTCCTATCAGGCTACGTAAACAAGATTCGACAGGCGGAAGAACACGTATTATACCTTATATCTGGCGATATGGTGCAGGGCTCACTAATTGATTCTGAATACAAAGGCATCTCAACTATAGAGATAATGAACTATCTTGCTCCAGATGTTGTGTCCTTGGGCAACCATGAATTTGACTATGGCTTGCCACATCTTCTTTTCCTTGAAAAAATGGCGAACTTTCCCATAGTCAACGCCAATCTATACGTCAAGAAATACAACAAGCGTTTGATGCGGCCCTACATAATTTTGAATAAAGCAGGCTTTGACATTTTGTTCATAGGCATCATCACAGAGAAAGTCATGGATTCAATAAAACAGGATGAGCTCATAAGTAGTTTTGTGACACTTGAAGAAGCAAGTAATGAAGTCGGAAAGATTTGTAATGCCTACAAAAACGACGACATTGATCTGACAATTCTGCTAACCCACATAGGCTTCGACTCAGACATCCAATTAGCCAAACTCTTGAAGCCTGAATGGGGGATCGATATAATTATTGGGGGGCATTCACATACAGTCCTAGATAAACCAGCAGTCGAAAACAATGTGTTGATTGTCCAAGCAGGTGTTGGAACCGATCAGATTGGTCGATTCGATATTGTCGTTGATGATGATACGAACCGCGTTGTGGACTACAAATGGCAACTCATTCCAATAGACGAGAAACTGGCTGAACCAGACATTCAACTTGAGCAATATATATCTTCATTTCAAGCAGCGGTTGACAGCAAATATAACTCCATTATATGTAAGCTTTCCCAAAAACAGACCCATCCAAAACGGGAGATCGAAACTTCTCTCGGAAATTTAATCGCGGATGCTTTTGCCGAAATTGCTGAATGCGACGTTATGTTAGTCGGAAGCGGCTCTATACGCACCAAGGAAATAGGACCACTAGTGACTCTGAAAGACTTGTTAACCTGCTTCCCGTACGATGATACACTCCAAAGGTATGTTATAGAGGGAGAGAAGCTGAAAAGAATCTTCGCCCATATAATGCGTTCAGATAATAGAAATGGAGAAGGCGAATGCTACCAAGTAAATGACAAGGTCGAAGCAACATATGACGACGTAAGCAGGCAACTCACCTCCCTAAAGATTAGCAAAGAAGAGGTTCATTCAGATAGGTTATATAAGATATGCATGCAGGGCTATCACTTTAATAATTCAGAAGCATTTTTGAATATAACTAATAATGAACTATTGGAGTCTGGAAAATCCAAAGTAATCTCCACATCAGCACTAAACGTATTAGAAGAGTATCTACGTAACCACCAAAACATAAGCCGCGAAGTTGAAGGAAGACTCACTTACTTAAGCTAGCTAATATTTATTTTTGACTATTCAGCTAATGAACTAACCAATAGCGAGCGCGCGCACTCATTATGAAGCCTCACTAGGAAAATCCATTTAACCGCGCGCGATATATAGGCAGAGGAATCGGACAATGGACCCAGTAGCCCTCATAAGATTTGATGGTAATATCAAAGAGACTATCAAAAAAGGTATAAAATTACTCGGCGGGTGGAGAGCACCGAAATCTCCTTTCATAATAAAGCCCAACATTGCCGCAATGGTGACTAAGTCAACATTTGCTGTCACCGATACAAAAGTAGTTGAAGCCGTCATAAAACTAGCCCTAGAACAAGATAAGAACCTGTCCATTAAGATCGTAGAGTCAGACAGTGACAGCAAGTTTGCTGACGAAGCTTTCGAAAAATTCGGCTACACGCGGGTGGAAAAAAAGCTTCAAGCTCAAGGTTTTAACGTGTCATTGGTCAATCTGAGCCATCTGGCTAGAATTACGACCAAATTTGACGGACTCCATCTCAAGAATCCTGAACTCCCCGACATTATTTGCGGATCGAAATACCTCGTCTCCATCGCAGTAGCGAAGACTCACCAAATGACCTTCATAACAGGGAGTCTGAAAAATCTCTTCGGTCTTCTTCCAAGAAAGGACAAAGTCTTCTATCATCCCCATATCAATGATGTGATCGTTGACTTGAACCGACTTGTCAGGACAGATCTATGTATCGTTGATGCAAGAATGGGAGTTGAAGGTTGGGAGGGTCCGATTGCAAAACGCCTTAACTTGTTTATCTTGGGAACAAAACCTGCATCGGTCGACGCGACTGCGGTTAGGGTTATGGGTTTCAAACCTGAGAAGATACGCCATTTGGTCGAAGCAGAAAAATT
>DATEYW010000132.1:0-3710 GCA_035256045.1 Bathyarchaeia archaeon
GCTGCAAAGCTTTTGCTGGATTTCTTCGACAAACTAGAACATTAAGCCTTGAAGCATACATAATTGCTGCCGTTGCACACTTTTTCCCCGAATGTTTCCTTACTCATTGTTCCAAAGGCTATTTTTCATCTGAGAGTATCCATGTTGTACAGATTCTTGGGAACCGCGAATATGGTGTAGTGAGTCGTAAGATTTAAATCTGTCACTTCCCCTACCATACATACTAATCCCAAAAGGAGGGATGAAAAGAAAAATGAACACAAGAAGCAGAAAAGCCCTAAGCCCCGTAGTAGCATCAATCATCCTGATCGCCGTCACCGTCGCAGTCAGCATCGCCGTCGCAGCATGGATGGGAGCCCTTACATTCAGCTTCACAGAGACAGAACGAATTAACATAACCAACCTAAGCTTCGACGCAACTACAAACACGGTTCTCGTAATAGCGAACAACACTGGAACAAACGCCGTGACAATTAACGAAGCATGGGTCAACAATGTCAAATATGGGAATACAGCTCTGGTTCCTGACCTTCCGAGTACGATCACGGCCAACGCAGGACAGGACTACAACATCACAATGAGCGATGTAGTCCCTGGATACAGCTATCAAGTTAAGCTAGTGTCTTCGAAGGGTAACCAGTTCCTGTACACAGGCACAGCACCCACTTAGTTCCCCTTTGCTTGTCAAGATTGGGGGTAGGGTTAAAACAGTTCCCCAGTTTCCCTTTGTTTCCCAACTTGGAGGTGTAATGAAAAATGGCAGTTGAAATAAAAGAGTATGGATCAGCAGCAGATATTGCAGAAACAATGGACAAAGAGATTTCAGAAACCAAGAGTGCACTAGGAGAATACCTGCGCCGACTGGACGACATACGAGCTCTGGCCGAGAAATCCAAAAAAATACACGAAGTAGTAATGAAACTCGCAGGCAAAAAGGCAACGTCTGAAAGCCTGGGAGAGATCTCTATCGGCTCACTGAGTATAGTCTTAGACGCGAACCCCTTCCACGAATTAACGGCAATAGAACAGGTCGTCCGCAGCCACCAAGAAAGACTCCTCGTACTGCAAAAAGCTCGCGAAGCACTCAAATGGTTAGACCAGCTTGGAGACACTGAAGGCCTCAAATATTTGGTTGTTGAAAACGACGGCGTTCCCGAACGCATACTCTTCAGAATATCCTAAGACATGAGAAGTGAAGAATAATGGACAGCGAGGTCTACGCGTTTGCCTTAAAGAACACTCTGGACGAGATGCAGAAGGCCTGCCCAGACATAAAAAACGCTTTCGTGCTGGATCAGAACCACACAATCATAGCCCACGACGATAACACGACCGAAGAAACACTGACACAAGCCGTCGAAGTCTTGAACGAAATGTTCCAGAAAACTGACAAAATAGGCGGAGTAGACGACCTAACCATCCAAGGCATCAACGGAAGAGTCAACGTTTCCCGAATGGAAGAAGTCTACCTTGTCACAGTCACCTCTAGGAAAGCAGACTTGAAATACGTCAACACAGTAACACGTATCCTCTTCCCAACAGTCCTCAAGTTGCTCGACAGACTCGAGCCTAAGCCTATCAGATTCGACCCGCCGACAACTCAAGATTCAGACATGAAACTCGAAGTCGAACCCGAAAAGATCGCACTTGAGCAATCCACGGAACCAGCAGAACCTAGACAACCAGAAGAAGAGGCAAAAACAGCGGAAAAACAAGAAGAACCACACGAAGAATCGATCGAAAAGATCGTAGCAGAACCACCTGCAAACCAGTTCATAGTTGAAGACATGAAAGGCTTGCTCTCACCATCAGACACGGTACGCATAGACAACATGGTCATAGAAAAATGGGATGAACTTTACGAGAACAGAACAATAGAAGAAGCAGACGTAGAAACCTTCGGCGGAAAAACAGTCCGATGCAAGGTGAAACCGATAAAAGATGGAAAGCTGGAAGGTCAAGGCAAAGTGCAAATTCCTGGAAAGATGCAACTCGTCTTGGACATAAAGAAAGGCGAACTCGTGAGAGTCAAACCCGTCGTAGAGTAACGGAGGCGTCAAGCAATGACCAGCAAGAAGAAGAAAGACAGCCTGCAAGTGGCAAAAACAAATGAACCTATCGTAGTCGATAGCTCGGACTTTGAAAGCAGATTACGCGCGAACATGGAAGAGATCAGAAACTATGACGGTGTCGTAGGTTACATCCTCAAGAACACTACATCTGCTTCAATCGATGTGAAAGACCCTACAAAAATCATAGATTATGCGATGCTTTCCTCCACGATATTCGATATGACTGAAGAATTTTCCACGCTTTTCAATCTGGAAGACGTCAAGGACATTATCATAAACGGCAAGAACCTCAAAATTGTGTCTCTCAGCGTAGGGAAGAACAGAATCAGCATCTTCCTCGAAAGCAATTCTGATACAGACAAAGTGTTGGAAAAGATCCAGATGGTTTAGGGTACCATCACCCCGTTTTTGTACCGACAGCTCCAAATCCCCGATCATTCAGCTTTTCAGAACGTTTAAATGACGGAGTCTGGGATAGTATTATGGGAGAAAGGGGTCTGACACCAGCCCAGTAGCGTGGGCTACCGTGAGGAGTCATATTGATCGAGAGTAAGACCGCGACCAGCAATAACCATCGAGGAAACCTTGACATTATTGCAGATATTTTGGTCGCTTCACATGGAGGAGTCAAAAAGACCTACTTGATGTACCGCTGCAATCTGAGTTTCAAGCAATTGAAGAATTATTCGCATTTCTTGGTTAACAACGGCCTGCTACTCATGACTAGGCAACAGGAGAAAACGGATTATTCATTGTTCGAGCTCACACAGAAAGGCAGAGAATTCCTCAAGGCCTACAAAGGTCTAAAGGCGCTCATTGAGTAGGTTTCTGAGACAGAAAGTTTCGCACTTCTTCATTAATTCTGATTTTCCTGCTGGCATCATCAACTGTCACAAAATCATATTCCCTGAGAAAATCGGTAACCTGTTTGACTTGGCCGTTGGTCAACTTCATTTTCCTCTTTATCTCAGCTGACAAGTGCCATTGCCCGTCGTTAAGAATCTCAAGCATCTCGGCAATTCTCTGTGGCGTAACGTCTCCCCGCAAACTAGCAATGCTTAAAGCAGATCTTGTTTAAAGCATTTCTGAAACATCGTTTCAGAAGCCTGTTCTAGAGAATTGTTTCGTAAGTTCAGCCAGATAGACATTTGCATGTGATACCGAGCATACTGTAACGGTTCAAATCAGACTTAGGTCTCAGCAAAGGCTTTATCAAAAGTAACCGTAAGGATGAAAGGAGAACACCAACATGCCGTCACAAGTTAAATGGACACAAATCCTGATTCAATGCAGAGACAAAGTTCAGAAAACGACAAAGTCGCTGCTGAGAGAAGTGCGAAAACCTCAACCGGACTTGGGAGTCGGCGCAGGAGGGGACCCTATTAAGAAAATCGATCTTGCAGCTGAAAAAGCGATAATGGACACGTTGCAGAAATACGCGCCTGGTTTCACGTTGATAAGCGAGGAATCGGGGCTAATTGAACATGGTTATCAACCAAGTCAATGCTACGTGACAGCGGACCCGATAGACGGAACTACAAATCTGACCAGAGGCATGCCCTTCTATGCCACGTCAATTGCCGTTTCAAGTGAACCCACTCTCGCAGCTGTTCACACTGCATTGGTCACCGACTTGTT
>DATEYW010000133.1:0-2449 GCA_035256045.1 Bathyarchaeia archaeon
GCTTACATGCCCAACCTCATTGAAACAGCCGTTGCCATGCTTGCTACGACGAGCATTGGAGCAGCATGGTGTTCATGTGGCACGGAGTTTGGTTCAGCAGCTGTTCTGAACCGTCTTGGGCAAGTTAATCCGAAAGTCCTGTTCACTGTTGATGGATATTCATTCAAGGGGAGAATTTTTGACCTTCTGCCCAGGGTTGAGGAAGTGGCCAAGGGGATACATTCGCTAGAAAAAGTAGTTGTTGTTTCACGCACCAGAAAGAAACCCGACATCAGTTCTATTTTTCACTCTGTGGGTTACAGTGATTTTGCTTCTCGAGAAAAACTGCGAGAAATTCGGTTTGAGCAAGTGCCGTTTGATCATCCGGTCTATTTCATGTTTTCATCCGGAACAACGGGTAGACCCAAATGCATGGTGCAAGGAGCTGGTGGCGTCTTACTTAACCACTTGAAGGAATTATTACTTCATACAGACCTGAAACGCGAAGACAGGATTTTCTACATTTCCACTCCCAGTTGGATGATGTGGAATTGGTTGCTGAGTTCTTTGGCAGTCGGAGCCACTGTCGTGCTATATGACGGGAGTCCAAACCATCCTGATTGGAGGAACATGTGGAAACTAGTTCAAAACGAAAAAATAACCATTTTCGGTTGCAGCGCAACGTATCTCAATTACCTCAAGAGCGTGGGCGCCGCGCCTGCAAAAATCTATGATTTGTCATCGTTACGAGAGATCTCTCAGACCGGTTCACCTCTTTCTTCTGAAGGATTTGAGTATGTCTACAAGGAGATCAAGGAAGACTTGCACTTCAACTCTATTTCAGGCGGCACTGATATCAATGGCTGTTTTGCTGCTGGAACTCCGATTCAGCCAGTGTATGCGGGTGAAGTGCAGGGTCCAGCTTTGGCGATGAAAGTGAAGGCGTACGATGAAAAAGGCAATTCGGTAGTCGACAAGGAAGCAGAACTTGTCTGTGAAACGCCGTCTCCATCAATGCCTCTTTATTTCTTGAACGACACAACCGGTGAAAAGTACAGAGAAGCCTATTTCAATGTTTATCCAGGTGTTTGGCGCCACGGTGATTGGATAATAATTCATAGCGACACAGGCGGCATAACATTCCTCGGCCGTTCTGATTTCACATTGAAACCGTTCGGCGTGCGCATAGGTCCAGCTGAAATATACAACGTAGTAGAAAAACTACCCGAAATCGCTGACAGTCTTGCTGTTGCGCAGAATTGGGAAGGGGATCAACGTATTATTCTTTTTGTGAAACTCGCTTCGGGGGCTCAATTGTCAAACGAATTAGAGAATAGAGTCAAGCAAATCCTGCGCGATGAAGCTTCTCCCCGCCATGTTCCAGCAATAATCATCGAAGCACCAGACATTCCCTACACTTTCAACATGAAGAAAGTTGAGAGCACAGTGTCGAACATAGTGAACGGTAGACCAGTCACGAACAGGGATGCTTTGCTTAATCCAGAATCACTCAGCTTCTACGAAAAAATCGTTTCTGAGCTCCAAAAAACATAGATCTGAAGCGCGATCGAAACTGCAAGCACCTAAGATGGTATCAAAGTTAATGGAAGAAGAGAGTAGATTGCGAGTAACAGGATGCCCGCGGCATTCCGTGAACCAATCGACAGACTCAGCTGCTAAGAGAAGCCCTCGGTAGCTTTTTATTCTTGGGGCTGGCAAAGGCATTCAGTTGGAGGAAAATGTTGTGGAAGCCTACGTTCTTGTGAACACAGAGCCCAACGCACTCTGGAGTGTTGCAGAGGGAGCCCTCAAGATCGACGGCGTGAGGACGGCGCATGCGGTGACAGGCCAGGTTGACGCGGTTGTTTTGGTGGAATTCCCGAAGATGGAGTATCTGGCACGAATAATAGATAGAATCCAGAAGCTCAAGGGCGTACAGCGAACTCAGACTCTGATGGCCGTTCCGTGCCCGATCAGAGAATAGCCGCACATCGAAGAAATGCTCCTGTTCGATAGCTGTGTTCCCTTGTGTTCGCATCAGCATGAAAACATAAGGCGCGAGGAACGCGCGCTTGGGTTCATGAACTATTCTTTCTGGCGAACGTTTGTCTTCTATAATGAGAAAGTCATGTTATTTCTCTTTTGGACCTACAATGGCTATTGCCAGCTTCTTCTCGTCCAACTGACACTCGTTCCAGTCGACTTCTTTCTGTTCGCGGTTCTTCTGCAGGCGCAGGTCCTCTGTTCGCACTAGGTCTTTCATTTCTGCTACGAAGGGATTGAGCAGCTTTATGCTTTCGTTGTCAAGGTCCGACACGTAAACCGCTTCCAACACGTCGGTCGGCATGTATCCAAGCTCCTTCCGCAGCGCCTGCACTCTGCGCGCTAGGTCTCGCATCATTCCAGCGCCGAGGAGAACTTCGTCGCGATGCACATCTAAGAAAAGCTGTATGCATCCGTCGGAGGCCGG
>DATEYW010000134.1:0-2836 GCA_035256045.1 Bathyarchaeia archaeon
CGGATAAGCTTGAGGTATTCGTCTTTCATTATCGCTCCTGAAACGCATTCGATGTATGCGTACATGTTTCTTTTTATGAAATCAGGAAGTTCTTTCAGTAGCACGATGTCAGAAATCATCAGCCTGCCATTTTTCTTCAGCACTCTGAACGCTTCTTCAAAGACTCTTTTCTTGTTCGGTGACAAGTTTATTACGCAGTTGGATATGATGATGTCGGCAGTGTTGTCGGCAACGGGCAAGTTTTCAATTTCTCCCAGTCTGAATTCCACGTTCTTGTGCTTGCTCTTTCTCAGGTTGTCTCTTGCCTTGTCAATCATCTCTGGGGTCATGTCCACGCCTATTACTTTTCCTTTGTCGCCAACTTTGTTTGCCGCTAGAAAACAGTCAAGTCCACCGCCTGACCCCAGGTCAACGACGGTCTCTCCCTCTTTCAAAGACGCAAGAGCAATCGGATTTCCGCATCCGAAGCTGACGGTCGCGCTTTGGGGAACAGAGTTCAATTCACTTTCGTTGTAGCCAAAACTTTTTGCGGTTTCCGAACCGCGGCAGCAACTTGCAGACTTAATCATTTTGCCATATCCTTTCCTGACTATTCTCCTCACCTTTTCTTCTTTCATCTCACTGTCCTCCTTCATTTGAAAATTTCCTTCATTGTCGGCCCCAGCATGATTTTCACGGTTTTGCCGAGATCGTCAGCTTTGACCATCATTATGCAGCATGTCTGTCCATCGCGTTCGCAACCGATGATAGCCAGCTTGTCATTCGGTTTGAGTTTCGCTTTCTCTCGCAAGTCCTTCGGAAGTACTATTTGACCTTTGGAGTCAATGGTTACCACTGCATCGACTCGACAACATCCTTGATCGTTGCTCATGTGGCCCACATGTAAACATCGACATCTTCAGAATATTTAAACTTTTCTGACTAATCCGATTTTTCTGAATATTCTTACGTTGATGCGAACAATCTGACTATTCAATATACCACAAAAAGAACAAAGAAAAATCTACAGACCAAGGGCCAGAAGTTCTGCAACGTCTAGGATTTGGATCTTGCCTTCGACGCCAGTCGTTTTGACAGCATCTTCAAAGGTCAACATACAATATGGGCACGCGACAGCGAGAATGTCTGCCCCGGCCTCAACAGCGTCTTTCACCCGTGTTTCCGCCAGTCTTGGGCCTGGAATGTCAACCCACATTCTTCCGCCTCCTCCCTCGCAACATACGCTCCTAGCTCTTGAACGGTCGAACTCCAAGAGCTTCACGCCTGGAAGGCTTTCAATTACCTTTCGCGGCTCATCATAAATACCGTTCTGCTTGCCCAGAAAACATGGGTCGTGGTAAATGACTTTCTTATTGACTTCTTTGCAGAAGGTTAGTTTCTTCTCGTCAATGAGCTTGGCAAGCAATTGAGTGTGGTGAAGAGGTTCAAAACTCGTCTGATTGTAACGGCTCTTGAAGGCGTGAAATCCGTGTGGGCAGCTTGTCACTGCTTGTTTCACGTTGTACTTGTTGAATGCCTTCATGTTCTCTTCAACCAGAAAGTCAAAAAGACCTTTTTCGCCCATCCCGTAGACCTCGCTTCCACAACAGTTTTCTTCGTCTCCTAGAACTCCAAAGTTCAGCCCAGCCTTCTCAAAACATTTCACGAGGCTTTTCGGAACGTTCTGCACGCGCGGGTCATATGCGGCTGTACATCCGACGTAAAATAGCACGTCGGCTCCTTGTGACATAGGCTTCACGTTTAAGCCTTGCATCCATTCACTACGCTTGTTCCGTATTCTCGCCCATGGGTTACCGTTCTTGAAAATGCTTTCCAAAGCATCTCTGATCGTCGGTGCAATCTGTCCTTCTTCGACCGCCATGCCTCGAACATCGATCAAAAACTCGTAAGGGTTCAGATCTTTAGGACATCGGATTCCGCAGGCGCTGCAGGTCGTGCAACTCCACAATTCATTCTGAGAATGAGCGGTCAATTTGCCCAATGAAGAGACTTCACGCATGTATCGCCTAACATTCAAATTGGCTTTCTTGGCGACTGGACAACTTCCCGTGCACGTTCCACATTGAATGCATTCAAGAAGTTTGTGCTTTTGCGTGAGTTCTTGGGCATTCATGTCGTTCATCGCTTTTTAATGAAACGGGAGCATAAGGTTATTAAAGCGTTTTCCCGTAAATGACATAAAAAGTTCATATTTAAAGGAGATTTCGTCTTTGGAGAAGAAATCACCTAAGATCGGTATTTTCGTGTGTGAATGCGGCGGCAACATAGGCGACGTGGTTGACGTCAAATCAGTAATCGAAACGGCGAAGACATGGCCCGATGTGGCCGTGGCAAAATATCACAAGTACCTATGTTCTAAACCGGCTCAAGAACTGATTCTTGAATCCGTGAAAAAAGAGAATCTGGACCGAGTTGTCGTTGCAAGTTGCACTCCAAGAATGCACTTGGCTACCTTCCAGTCAGTAATGGAGAGAGCAGGACTTAACCCGTTCATGCTTGAGTTTGTGAACATTCGAGAACAGGATTCGTGGGTTCACGGTCCTCACTCATCTCCTGAGGCTACGAGAAAGGCCGTTAGTCTAATCAAAGGGGGTTATGAGAGAAGCCGAGAACTTGAACCCCTGCAGACTGTCAGTGAAAAAGGCTCGAGAGAAATTCTCATCGTCGGAGGAGGAATATCGGGGATAACAGCCGCACTTGAATTGGGCTATCTCGGTCACAAAGTACACCTCGTGGAACGGAAGCCAAGTCTCGGCGGCAACATGGCTAAACTGACAAAAGTTTTCCCCACACTGGACTGTGCACAGTGCATATTGACACCGAGGATGGCTGAAGT
>DATEYW010000135.1:0-6533 GCA_035256045.1 Bathyarchaeia archaeon
TTACTGTCCAGCATTTGCGATTCCACGCTGCTCTGTCGTTTAGCATCTGAAAGCACTTTGTTCAGAAATTCTTCCATTGGATTTTCAAACGCGATTGCGCAGACTATCCCCCAACAAAGTAGGCTTACGAGAGTAGATATCCAAACGTACTGGATAGGCGACATAGCGCTCAGTTTTTCACCGATAAGCGGATAGATTGCCAAGAGTCTGGCTTCAGTTCCTGAAATAAGCACATAGATGGACTCAACCAAATGTGCCACGGATAGGAACGTTAAAGAGCTAAAGATCCAGACCGCGAGCCCCTTTTTTGCCATGTATTCTCACCGTCTTGATAGAAGTCGATAAAAACATAGTATTGTATCTTAATATTTAATACAAGTTTCTTTACAAAACATATATCGAAAACCGATACATGTAACGCAGCTCGAATTCAACCCTAAACGTCAAAACTACGGTAGAAGACTATTTATTCATCCCAGGAATGAGGCTGTGTCAGCATGGTGAAATGAATGGCTGAAAAAGAGAAGTTGACTGATGATCTCATAAAAGGCCTCGTCCGGAGAATCAACGAAAATGCTGAAAAAACCAAAGGATGGGGCAAAGCCATCAAGCTGGTGTTCACGGATATAGCCATCGCGTATTGGATAAAGTTGTCATTGGACGGCACAGTCGAGACGGTTGATCATGGAAGCATAAGTCAGTTGCAAACGAAAGAGGCTGTTGCCACGTTGAACATGACTACTGACACTTTTGCAGCTCTACTAGACGGCTCAGTTTCTCCGATAACAACCTTTCTTAAGGGCGAAATCAAAATAGAAGGTTCAATAAAGGCTCTTATAAAGCTGGCTTCTGCGTTCGGTGTGGGTTAGACAGACCAAAGTTTCAGTTTTCTTCTTCCACCTCAGCAATGAAGTCTTCGCAGAGCATTGGCACCGTCTATATACACAAATCCTAAAAGGACTTACCACTTTCCTATATAATGGGAATGGGAATTGCGAGACAGACCGTCGAAGAAAGCGCATGAAAATTTTACTTTTCGCCTGAAAATGGGGGAACAAGAAGTGGAAATCGGCGGAAATCAAGAAGATGTAATGTGCACGATCAAAGAATTGCCGAAAATAATCGCAGACATTGATAAGGCATTCGAAAAGGTGAGACCTAAGAAAGTGACCACGCTCACCGTTAGAACCGAACCTTCAGGGCCGCAGAAGACACCAACACAGGAATATCCGAAGATACCACGCTCCCAGACACCGGACGAAGCGGTGCTAAACCTTCTAGCCACTGATTGGGGCAAGTGGCGTCCACGAACAGTTGACGAGTTGAGTGAAGCGTTGAAAACGAACGGGTTGGTAACACCCCTTAGAGCCTTGGGCAATGTTTTGATGAGTCTAGTGAAGAAGGAGAAAATAGTGCGCTGGCACACCAATTCAGGATACGTGTATATCCTCGCTGAAAAGGAAACCCTTCAACAGAAAGGAGAAGGACTGTCAGAATGAGCCGAATTCAAGTGCGAATCAAAGCACCATTCGGCGAAATCCTTGTCGAAGCCGAGAATCCAGAAGAAGTCCTCAAAACACTTGAGACTTTCCCAGAAGGATTCGTGGAAAAAATCACAGAACTAGTTTCAAATCGTCTGGCACCGTCAGTCCTTCAACTCAAAGGAATAGTGGAGCAAACAACTCAAGGCCCCGTAATCGTTGCACATGAGAACCTAACACATTACGAAGCCATTGGCCTAACGCTGTATGCTTCGGAAAACAGGAAAGGCACTGCAGCTCAGATACAGAAGCTGCTTGAATCAAGCGGAATAAGATGTATGGTTCCAGCACGAATCAACGAAATGACAAAAAGAGGACAAATTTTCAAACCAGACCCGAGCCGGCCAGAATTCAAGCTCACCATACAAGGAGAACAATGGGTCGAGACCGAAGTACTGGCCAAGCTAAGAGGCAAAATGAGTTGAGCCAAGACCAAACTCACATTACCGTCCAAATCAAATACAACAACATTGAAAAGACCATTTCAGGCACACCGGAACAGGTCTATCTTTTCTTGAACCGATTTTTCGAAGACCTCCTTCCATCGTTCACTATTGCGGAAAAATTGACACTGGATGTAGATCTGCAGACTCTGGCAGGAGACAGCCAAAACATAATCGCCTTTGCACAAGAAGGAGCGTACTTGCTTGCGCCCAGAAACAAATTGACCGACAATGAGACTCTGGCCCTGCTGCTGCTTGCCAACTACTTGGGACAAAAACTTGGCAAGACAAGAACCGAAGGAATGTCAAAAGAAGAGTTGCAGACAAAACTCGGAAAAGACTCAAAGATAACCAGCACGCGTCTGGGCGAGCTCATCAAAGCTGAGATGGCAACGAAAACTTTGGATGAGAAGTACAGGATCACCACTTTCGGTCTTGTCCAAATGCACAAAGAAATTCTGCCGAGAATCAGGACAAAGCTTGAAGCCTGAAAGAAAACAGACTTGTGAAAGACTCTCAGCTTGGGGGTCTTTTCTGTGCATACTGATATCTTCGAGGCTTGCCTTCTCGCGTGAGAATATTGTCCTTGACCAAATCTATCAAAGCATGAGCCACTGCCGTGCGGTCGTAGTGGAATCCGCGTCTGGCCAATTCATCGTGGACTTCGCTCAGCCCCTTCGCAGCAGCAAACCATCCCTCTTCCCACAGCTTCTGGATAATGCCTTTGCAGGTTTCTGCTCTTGCGGGGGGCGGAGATCTTTCAGTCATAAATGGTGTTTCTTTCAGCTTTTCAGTTACCGTTGAGAGCATCTTGTCTACGGTAGCCTGAAGCTGGTCTTCCTGGCATTCTATTTCGAATTCTATTTCACCGATCTTCATCTTCACGCGGATGGACGGTTTTGTTCCTGTTTCCGTCAACGGCTCACCTTGTTGTTTATTGTATTGTGCATCTTGTTCATGCACAACATTTAAATACTTATTCCTCAAACAATTGACTATTGGTGAATCTTGGTGATTGCACAATACCCTATTACAACAACACCAAAATATAACTTTCCACAATCAGCCACGGACACACTGCTTCCAAAGCAATTCACGGAACTAAGCCTACATTCACTAATGCAATCCCACATTCACTCCCTCCAATTGAATGAACAAGTATTTCAACAACTAATTCCGGAAGAACACCTAGAATCGCTCAGGATCAAACTCGAACCCATACCGTTGAAGCCTATTCATGATGAAAGAATCGTCGCAGCTGTTGACACATCCACCATGAAAATTGCCGAAACAAACGCCGGAATCGTACTCGCAGTAAGAGGCGCAACCGTGTGGAAACAAAATGAAAACTACCGCTACACACGATTGGGCCCGTTCATCTTTCACGTGACCGACGACAACAAGAACGAAGTCTACAACGCACTTGAAAGATCCTATTTTTCTTCATTTCATGGACAAAATCGCCAGAATTCACCAAGCCTGCTACAGATGCCGACCCGCATCGCCACGCTTCTTGAGAGATGGCAACAGTCAATGCTCACGAAAACCATTCAAAACGGGCTTATCCTCTTTGACGGTTCACTCACCGCAGGAACTCCTGATACACCTACTCATCGTATGAAAGAAACCCTAAGCAACGGAAGGAACAGAGGCAACGTAGTCTTGGCTTTCTCTAAAATGACCAATCTGAGAGTGCATGGATGCCTCATAACTGAGCTCAAACTTGAAAAACGCCCGCCTTATCTGCTGGAAACCACCGGTCTGAGACTAAAACCGCCCATGGTAACCCTTGGAGCGGTCTACGTTGCCAAACTAAGCAAGGGAAACTGTGCCTTCCGACTAGACATCGACAATGAAGTTCCATCGGAATCAAGGATCAAAGCAGTAGAGAGGCTCCTTGGAAATGATCTCGTCTCGCAGAGTTACCCGGAAACGCTTCGTCTTGCACACATCCTCTGCACTTTCACAGCCAACGAGGTTCTCGCAATGCGGCATTTTATCACTCGAAAATGCGGACTCCAAATCATCAACAGACCCGACATGCATAAACTTCTGTTCGGCCCGTTCGGCAAGGGAGAGAGCTACTCATGAAATTGTACAGGAAAGAAGGAAACATAGTTCAGATACTAAGCATCCCAAACGAAAATGTTGAGAAAGGCGACTACTTACTCGTCGAAGACCCAGAAGCAAACAAAGGGCTGATAGCCCAAGTCATAGATGTCCAGTTTGCCACGATTCCCGGCGTCCTAGAAGAACTGCTTCGAAGCCTCCCAGACGGTGGAGAATTGATCCAAGGCGAAGATGTGGACCCTCTGGAAATAGCTCCTCACATTACTTACATTCAAGACGCAAGTTTGCTGATCTGCAAGATTCGCGCCACCGTGGAAAACGAGATCCTCAGTCCGAGCAGTTCTTGGCTTCCCAGCCGTTCCCAATCGACAATAAAAAAGCTGCCAATTCCCACTTTGCTCAAACTCGCTAAAATCAACGGCAGACTCCCGATAACTCTTGGCACGACGAAAGACTCTTCACTCTTAACGGTAGACGCTTCATCGATAGATGGAAGACTCAACATAATCACTGGAAAGAAGGAAACAGGCAAATCCCATCTTTCAAAATTGCTCATGTCAAGCCTCGTGAGTTACAGAGCCACCGTTGTGATCTTCGACCTAAACGGGGAATACGTAAGTCTCGGAATGAGTTCTGATGGAAAAAGAAACATCAACTATGACAAGATACACGTTCTCACCCCGTCGCAAAACTTCAAAGTAACTCTGAAACAACTCAGCCTACGCATACTACTAGGCATACTGGTACATGCGCTCCATCTTCCAGGCACTTCCACACGTGAATTTAGGCGAATATGGAAAGAACTTCGAGAAAAAGACAAACTCACCCTGCGCGAGTTAGGAGAGACAATACCCACTTGGAACTGCAACCAGCACGTGCGAGACGCGCTTTTCTCCCGCTATCACGCCCTCATAAATTGTGGTTTCTTCACAGACAACATCGGTGAAGCAGCTCTGCTCGAAGAAGTCATAGTCAAAGCGAAAGAACAAGGAGGCGCCATAGTCATCAACCTTAAGAACACTTCGACGATCGACCGGCAAATAGTCGTTGAATACATCCTCGGAAAACTACTTGACACATTAACAGCTGGAAGACTCAAAGCCACGTTCCTCTTTGCTGAAGAAGCACACCTCTACCTTCGAGAGACTTATTGGGACGACATCGTAACCCGCATGCGTCACTTTGGAATCTTCACTACCTTCATAACCAACCAACCTGATACGATCAAAGAAAGCATTTACCGACAAGCGGACAACATCTTCTTGTTCAACTTCACAAACGAGCATGATTTAGACGTAGTCTCAAGAGCCGCACGCGTCGATGCAGAAACAGTCAGATCAATAGCCAGGGATCTTCCGCCACATCATTGCCTAACACTCGGAAAAGTTGTCCATGATTTTCCAATAGTTGCAAGAGTAAAAGCATTGGACATCAAAACGATGGGAGAAACAAGACTCTTCTTCGCTGACACGAACTAGTTGCATACATTATTCTCAGAAACCACAAACCCGTGAACCCGAATTCATTCTTTTCAGCTTTTCACGGTTGCCAACGAAGAACCTGCGGAAACTTGGAGTCAAGTCCTTGTTTTCAACATCGGTCAATGCGACCCATTCAAGTGCCGCGGCATCGCTTGCGGCCTTAGATGTTCCACTTTTCAGTCTAACAAAGTAGTCGACGATGACGAAGTGGTACTTCACTTTTCCAGCATCATCGAAAGAAATCTGAGATACAGCATCAACGAGAACAGGATTGTCAACAACAAGCCCCGTTTCTTCCTCAGTCTCTCTGATAATAGTATGTTCCAATGTTTCACCAAGTTCAACAATTCCTCCTGGCACACTCCACTTGCCTTTTCCAGGCTCGTTCTTTCTCTGTTCAAGCAGAATTTTGCCGTCATGCACAATTATTGCTCCAACGCCTACGATTGGTCGGGTCGGATAAAGCCTACTCAACTTAATGAAACACCTCGATTCAGCTGCCTCAATACTCTACAAGTCTCTAGGTTTAAGCCTACGCATGTGCAACTTACGAAAATAGAAAAAGAGAAAATGTGAGACTATTCGTATCTCAGTGCATCCACTGGCTTGAGTTTAGAAGCTCGCCAAGCTGGATAGATCGCAAAGACTACGCTCACACCTACGCCGAAGGCCAGAGCCCCAAAGAACACCGGCAAAGTCAGAATGGGAGTAATGGTCAGTCCACCAGTTCCGGCGTTTGCTTGGTTTCCCATGAAAACGCCGCCTCCACGGAACACGACTGCTACAACGTTTGCCAGAACCCAACCTAATCCAATGCCAATTGCGCCACCCATCAAGCCAATTATCACTGCTTCGAACAGAAATATCAAGAGGACAGTTCGGCCTTTCGCGCCTAACGCTTTCAGAATCCCTATTTCTCTCGTGCGTTCCATCAGCGACACTATCATAATGTTCATTATACCTACACCGGCTACGATGAGCGAAATTGCAGCGATTCC
>DATEYW010000136.1:0-8389 GCA_035256045.1 Bathyarchaeia archaeon
GCCCCTGGTTCGGTTGGAGTAGGCTCTGTGACCGGAATTTTCACAGAAGGATGCACGTATACTGTTAAGCTTCTGAGCGTTTTCGATAACTGTCTCAGGTTTCAACGTTAGGTATTGAACTGCACTGCCATAGTCGACCTCAAATGAGCAATATGTTCTGCGGGCGCAGGAGCCACCATGGAAGTTACTTCCGTTGTGTCAACTGTGATTCAGATTCAGATGCTGACCTCCCAGATAGCTTTAAAATCAAAAGAGTCTTTATGAAGATCGGTGCGTGTGCTTTCCTCGGACGTGTTGCTGTATTCACCGTGTCATTGCCATTTCTTTGTCAGCACGCGCGCCCGTTTTTTCTGCTAGCATAAGGCAATTTGATGTAACAACAGGTAGCGCGCGCTGTCAGTTCAACAAAGTGCGGATTCATAGTTCGGTGTTCTTGTGCGCGCGCTCGCCGCACAAGTAACAAATCGGATCTCTTTCTATGGGTTCTTAAAAAATGGAACCATAACAACGAAAGCGTGCGCACTCTTACTAAGCCCAGACCAGCATTAGCTGCAAAGCAGCAGTTTGAGTGCTCAGAATTCCGTCTCTGCCGCTGGCCTCTATTGCGATTATGTATGCAGTGTCCCCGACTCCAGTGAAACCTGTTGAGTCCACAGGTGTTGTTGTTGACCCATATTCGGATGGAGCTTCGATGTGTCTGTATCCAACCGCGTCTATAGCGGCGTTGCCGTCTGTGTTGTCTATTGATATTACTCCGTTGCCAGCCGATGTTAGATTCGTGCTGTTGGATCCTGACTTGAATATGTAGAATCGCATGCCCCAGATGATGCAGTAAGTGTCCGTCAAGGCGCTTATTCTAAGCCTCATGCTGTTTGGTTGCGAGGTGCCCACTACTTTGAATTTCAAAGCGTTTGTGTACACTGTTGTTGCCCGCGGGTACAGAGTTATTTGAAAGCGTACGTTCTCTTCGTCAACAACGGGTGTGATGTCAGATCCAAGGAGCCATTCGATTCTTGGCGTTTTTGCCGACACTGGGATTCGTAGAGTATTGCACAAAACGCAAAATGCAGATGCTCCGAATGCCATTGCAAGAATACAGACGATCAACGGTATTTTTATGTTCGATAATGTCAGCCCTTTCCTTTCCATTTTATGAATCACCTGCCGTATGTTTCTTTTTCGCGCACTTAGCCGTTATGAAAACAGAATAGCGATATCAAGCCTTTCGAACTCGAAGTCAGAATCCACGCACGGACATCGGTTACTAGTCTCATTTGTTGTAGCTAACAAAATAGCGCGCGCGAAGATGATGGATGCAAATCTCTGTTTCCAGCTCCGAATGAAGTTTGCGAGCAAGATTATAATGAGGTGCGCGCTCGCCGTCCTATTATTGATCGTTTCCGGTTGTCGTGAAATCAGACAATGTGATAGTTTTCTTTTTTGTCTGAGTTTGTCTTGGGTATGGTGATTGTGAATTGGGCTCCTTTGCCTTGTCTGCCCGTTTCTTGTATGGTCCAGCCGTACACTTCACACATTCGTTTTATCATGAATAGTCCGTAGCCTGTGCCTTTTCCTGAAGTGAAGCCTTCTTTGAAGAGGTTGCTTCGCATGCTGTCGGGTATGCCTA
Source organism: Bathyarchaeia archaeon (assembly GCA_035256045.1). Lineage (GTDB taxonomy): Archaea > Thermoproteota > Bathyarchaeia > Bathyarchaeales > Bathycorpusculaceae > DASPPK01. The sequence goes on from DATEYW010000136.1 coordinate 1,628, forward strand.
CGCCGTCATCTTCGTAGACGAGTTCAAGCTGGTCCGCGTTCAACGTATTGTAGTGTATTTTGATCTGCCGGATTTTTTCGCCGTACTTCAACGAGTTATCGACTAGATTGTAGAAGAGCTGGCTCAGCAGTGAATCAGCCAAAACAGTTAGCCCGCGGCACTCGTTCACTATTCTGACGCCTTTCAAGTCTGAGAAGAGCGACACTGCCCCGGCAACAGCCTCACCAACATCCAAGTTGGCTAATTGCTCGACACCCAGTTTCTCGTAGATCCTCGCAAACTCAAAAATCCTTTCCACCAGCCGAACTGCTGTTTCCATGTCGTTCAGCTGTTCCAACGCTTTCGGATCCTCAGTCAGTTTTCGCCTCAGCAGATAGACGTTTCCAGTCACCGCGGTAAGTTTGTTTCGCACGTCATGCCTCGTCAGGCCGCCGACGACATGCAGCTTCTCATTTGTGGCTTCGAGTCTCTTGTTCGTTTCTCTGAGGCGCTTTTCTACGTCTTTCAGGTCTGTGATGTCTTTGTATACTTCAATATAGCTCAAGAGTTTGCCTTCAATGTTTATTGGAGCAGCAGAAATGGACACATGTACCAGCGATCCATCTTTCCTTTTTCTGACAGTGTCACGAGAAGCATATCCTTTCTTCACATCTTTGTCCAGCCTTTCTGCTTCTTCAATCATGTCTTCTGGCGTCACTACTTCGTTGATGAGTTTGCCCTCAATTTCTTTTGCAGAGTAACCGAACAGCTCACTGAAACGAGGATTCACATCCAAAATCTTAAAGTCCAAGTCCAAATAGACCGCAGCTTCGGGATTGTCTTTGAAAAGAGCTTCAAACTTTTGCTGACTCTCAATTATCACTCTTTCCGCATTTTTCCGGTCAGTGACATCTCTGAAAAGACCCACAAGTAATTTCCTTTCTTCAACTTCTAAAGGATAAGCACTAATGTCGCAATAGACAACATCCCCATCCTTTCTTAAAACAGGCATATCTCTACCAATTTCGATTTTCCTTTGAAGCTGCTTTGTGAAAGTATCTGCAACATACGCCAAATCCTTTTTGGGGTGTATGTCCTCCACACGTAACCTAAGCAATTCCTTTTCGCTATAACCTGTTATCTCACAAATCCTGAGATTGGCAAACACGAATTTTCCTGTTTTTGCATCGGCTGCGAGAATACCGTCTGTTGCACCTTCAAAAACCAACCTGAATTTATTTTCACTTTCCTTCAACTTTTCTTCTGCTTTCTTGCGTTCCGTGAAGTCTATGACCCCAGCGAGAGCTCCTATGTAGTTTCCATTGCTGTCATTAATCGGTGACGTCTCTAAGGTTGCATAGATTCTACTACCGTCTTTCTTGACGAACTCAAAATCATGTTGCTCTCTTATGCCCTGTGCACGGCGTTCCATCAACCGCTTGGCGATTTCTATGCCACGTTCATCCATGAATGCGAATAGGGATTTTCCCAGCATTTCGCCAACAGTGTACCCCAATATTTTTGCCATTCGAGAATTAACGAATGTTGTAAAGGAGTCCTTATCAATGGCCCAAACACCTTCCTGTAGATTCTCAACAAGCCGGCGATATTTTTCCTCGCTTTCCCGCAGAGTCTTCCTAGCCCGGCTGCGTTCGGTAGTGTCAGCCATATAAATCCGCAATGCAGCATTCTCAGGGACATAGTGGATCAACTGTTCATAGTATCTGTCGCCGATCTTGACATTCTCACGTACAAAGTTTTCAATCCGATGAGTATTGAATTCACCGATGATTGTTTTGAGGTCTTGTTCAAAACCGTCAGAAAGCTTTGAGTCATGTAATGACGACAGCATCTTTCGTGCTGTTGGATTGAGATAGGTGGTTTTGCCAGTCAAATCGATCTCCAAAACCGGATTAGGGTTCTCTTCTGGAAAAGAAGCGAGTCGCTTAATCTTAGCCTCAAATCTCTTTCGTTCTGTGATTTCCCTTATCGCGCCTACAAAGCCTACAGGGTTGTCCAACGTATCTTTGATGATGCTTGCAGAAAGTTCTCCGCAGAACTCCTCTCCATCCTTTTTCAACAGAGTATATTCTACGTTCCTTATTGTTCCTTGTTCTAACGTTTTCTTCAGATTCTCATATGCTTTTTGGCGGTCTTTTTCAGCAATAAAATCGAAACTGCTTTTGCCAATCACTTCTTCCCTAGATGAGAATCCAAACATTTTCCATGTTGCGTCGTTGCAATCAAGAATGGCACCATAAAAACCACTCACGATTATGGCATCGGGTGACGAACTAAACACTGCTTTTAGTTTCTCCTCTCTTTCCAGTATCTTCATTTCTGCCGTTTTCCTGTCCACGACTGAGCGTATGCCATGTGCCAATTCACCATAGACTGTTTCTGTTTCACCATGTTTGTTGAAGTATCCATCAGCACCCAAGTTCAATGCTTTGACGGCTATTTCCTCTCTACCTTTTCCAGTGAAAACAATGAATGGAGTGTTGTTTCCATTTGCTCGTAGTTCTTTTAGAAATTCAAGACCATCTTTACCAGGCATCTGGTAATCACAAACAATAGCATCATAATCCGTTTTCTCCAATTTCTTTAAAACTTCGTTGACTGAAGACGCAGTATCTACTGCAAATATGCCCTGCATTTCTAAGCATTGTTTCGCAACTTTCAAGAAGGCTTGGTCATCGTCAACATGCAAGATCTTCATGCTTTTTTTCACAGTCGAGTTTGAGAGAATTGTGGCTGAAGATTCTGAAACGGATTCTGTCATATGGATCAACTTCCCATGCGTACATCTGAGCATTTATCGTGCGGTGATACTGGACACTTGTTTCCAATTCCATGCTCGAAAGTTAAGTCTTCTGAACCGATTGTACGAATCAGCGAGCTTTGAAATTCGAATTCAGAATGCAAAGACTCGCCCACATTGTAGCCGAACGCGCTAATGCAAGCACATGCCGAGAATTCAAATGTGGGCACCACGTTCACCTTCCGAATCAGCACTTGTCTTGTTTTCACCAACGAACAAATTCAAGCTCTCGTCGACTTTCTGCGATTGCATCCACAAATTATTGAAGGCCATTTTCACCAAACCAATCTGCGTTTGGTTATTTGTCAGAAAAATCTTGGAGCCTGCATTTCTTGGTTGAAACTCTCCCCAAATTGCTTCTTCTTCATCAACTATTAGCAGATTGAAGGGCAACATTTCCACGTGTCTCAGTTCAATCTGTTTGTCAGTTATCTTAGACCGCATGAGCTTCAAAGTGCGCGTTTCGTTCAGCCAAGAGTCATCGACAATTATCTGTGTGCTGATCTGAATTTTGCCCATTTCTATAGTCTTCTCTATTTTTCTCACGAGCACCGTTCCTACACCATCAAGTGAGCTTACCAACATTATCCGCCGTTTAGCTTTCTTTATCATCTGAACGAGTTTCGCCAGTACGCTCATGTGTTCAAAAAAAACCTCAATTGAACTGTCTTCTTTTTCCGTTTTCAACCCAGTTGTTGTTTTCAGTTGGGCGATCAACTCAACCTTTCTCTGCCTAAGGCGAGTGATCTCTTTTTCCATGGCTTTGCGTTTGGTCTTGGTCAGGGTTTCGAGGGCCGCCTTCACTTCGATTGCCAAGAACTTTCTTGGTGTCCCCAATTTTCTTGTTACTAACCCGAGTTTTTCAAGTTCCGGCATTACTCTGTAGACTTCCTCTCTGCGGACTTCTGACAGAGAAGCAATTTCTGAGGCTGAAGCCACGCCCAAAGCATTTAGTCCAATGTAGATTTTTGCTTGGGTATTTGTCACCCCGAAAAGAGCTAGCTCTTTTGCGGTTTTCTCCAAGAATCCCTGGAAGTCAGATGATTGGGTCTTGAGCACACGTAGCCTAACCCAATCTGACAATCTCTTCGCTGTAATCTTCTCATTTTGTTCGCGTTCTTGCAGCTTGTCTTTTATCGTTTTCAGCAGACTATCCGGATTAAGTGGCTTCGTCAAGTATGAATCAGCACCAATGTTGAGCGCCTGGGCAGCATTCTCAATTGAAGGGTAGCCGGTAATTATGATCTTTATTGTTTCTGGAGCGACTTTTTGAAAATGCGACAGCAGCTGCGCCCCGTCTGTGTCCGGCAGTCTAATGTCAAGCAACATAAGGTCAAAAAATCTGGTCCTTGCCTTTTCCATTGCTTCTTTTGCGCTTGCCACGCTTGTCGTCGCATATCCTTCTGATTGCAGTATGGCCGAGAGAGAGTTGCGTGTGGCTATTTCATCCTCCACTATCAGTATTGAGGGCGAAGCTCGATTCATCACCGATCGCATCCTGCTAGTTCTGGTATTTCCATTTCAGCCAATGGTTTTTGGCGGATTCTCGATCATAGTATAACTGTAATGTCACACTTACACAAACATTATACGTCTAACTATATACTACTTCCGTAGAGGTGTCAGCTTCGAAGTCAGAGGTAGTAACCGATCTTGATGCCAGACTGATCCAGAGCTTTATGGACATAATCATCCTCAAACTGCTTAGAAACAATCATCTTACAAACGGATACGACTTGATCAAACATTTCCATCAACGATTCCACATGCTTGTGAGTTCAGGTACAGTATACTCGATACTGTATTCCCTGGAAAGACAAGGGTTCTTAGAAGGGAATTCTGATGGAAGGAGAAGAGTCTACAGACTGACTAGGCAGGGCGAAGAATTCTTGGAAAGAGTCTGCATGACTTACGAACGCAGCTATGCCGTTTTTTCGTCAGTCTTTTCCAGCGCTTAAGGTTGAATGACTCTAGCGATTCCTGGCCATTTCAAGCTCAAGATTCTTAACTCGTGTCTTAATGTATTGCGCAACTTTTTTCTCACTGTACTCAAGATCTTCGCGCTGCTTCTTCAGTTGTTTCTCAATCATCGCCAGCAACTCTTGCACATCAATTGGCTTCAAAATGTAACCATCGGCGTTTCTGTTCACGGCTTCGATGGCACTGTCCATTGATGGATACCCTGTGACAATTATTCTTATCATTCTTGGCTCCGTTTCCTTCAACTTGTCTATCAGGGCAGTCCCCTCCATATCCTGTAGTCGCACGTCAATCAAAGCCACATTGAAAAATCGCTTCTTTGAGGCTGCAATTGCCTGCTTACCAGTCTCCACTGTCAAAACATAGTAACCTTCTGTTTTCAGAATTTGCGAAAGGGTTTTCCTTATCACGGCATCGTCGTCTACAACGAGCACGCTAGGTCTCTGTTTCAAGTATTCACCTCCTTGTTTTCTTAACTGTTGAAGCAACTTCACTGAAGCTTGGAACCAAAGTCGCACTAGGTGAGGAAATGCTTCTGATCATGGAAACTGACTCAACAAAATCAAGGGCATCATCTTCGACAGCGCTTACTCCCAACATTTCGCACAGTCTTCTCAAGATCGATTTCTCCAGAAACGCTGCGCCTCTCTTGAAGATTGTTTTTAGGGCTTCATCGAACTCTTCAGGTCTTTCCGGAATCTGCCGTCTGGGCAAGCGGAAAGTCGTTTTCAAATGAAAGTATAGGGCCCTTCGGCATGATTCGCCAAGAGAGGAAAAAGCATAGTCAATTGCCTCCAGCAAGGCCTCATTGAATTCTTGGTAAATCATACCCGATGAGTCTCCAGGGGGAAGGGCTCTGCCAACAAAGTCTATCAGGCAGCGTATATCATTTGTGAAAGGCGGATTTGGTTTGTCAGCATTGTCAATTCGGATTTTGAATTTGAACTTTGATGCGCGCGTGTCGAAGCTTCTCTCATTTTTCTGGTTCTAGCGCGCGCTGTCGATGTTCCGAATCCGAATTCACACTAAACTATTACTTAAACTTCATGTAGACCACATTGAAAGCTGGTGGAAGCTTTGGAAAGAGATGTTGTGAACAAGATATATGAGCGGTTGTTGAAAGAGTTCATGGACATTTTGATTATGGTGAAGATGCGGGAAGGAGAAACCAGCGGCTACGACATACTAACTTATTTTCATCAGAAATTTGATCTCCTAGTTAGTCCAGGTACGGTCTACTCTGTTTTGTATTCCATGGAAAGGAACGGACTGATTAAAGCTCGAGGTGTTGATAGAAAGAGAATTTACACACTGACCCCTAAAGGCGAAGCAACAATCAAGGCTATACGCGAATCAAGCGGAGTTCTCGAGAGTTTCTTGACACGTTTGCTGAAAGGAAACGAGCCTATCCCAAATCGAGCTGTGTGACTTTGACGTTTTCAATCCTCTTGCACCAGGGAATCCTGTCGGTTCCTTTAGAGAGTTCCTGAAATATCTCCTTCTGAATCTCCTCACTTGAAATCTCGCTGCTCTCGTCTACGAGTGAAATGACGATTGTGGCCTTCTTGCCCATTGTTTCACCGAAGCTTCATTGATGGGCGATTCTGTCTAATTTGCTTTGTGGAAATAAATTATAGAAGCTTCTTCTCCGTATTCGAATTTGGAATCGGAAATCTCCCGGGTTAAGGTTTGTAGCTTTAGTAGTCAACATGTCTCAAGTTAGTGCACACGTCATAGATTGTAGCGTGCACTATGTTTGAACGTTCTGGCAATACTGGATTTGGTGATGAGAGTAAAATGACAATTTTCCTCAGATCTGAAGCCTCTATGAGGTGTCAGCACCCACTCCGAAACATGAATAGCGTGCTTTACTCGGAGTCGGAATCGTGAATAATCCTTATATCGAAATGAAGGTTATGTCAAGATTCGATATGTCCTAAGACAGACATATTGTATGAACGTACAACACCCGAACAGTACAA
>DATEYW010000137.1:0-6498 GCA_035256045.1 Bathyarchaeia archaeon
TTTTGAGAAGATCGGCAGAAGCACGGCTTCAGTCTTGCCGCTTCCTGTGGGTGCAATCAGAAGTATGTTTTCTCCTTTGAGTATGTGGGGAATCGCCATTTTCTGAGGTAGCGTAGGCTCAGTGAATCCTAGCTCGGACAAACACCTACGTATCGGTTTGGCAAGCAGACTGAAGCAGTCGTTGTCAATGTCCTTTTTGAGCATGGCACTAGCCGAAAACGATGAGTCGCTGAAAGCTTTATTCTTTATCTCACCAACAGTCGAAAAGACAGGACGAGTCCAACGTCCTCGTGGTATCGAATGTCGATTTTCTCTCTGAAATTGCCCTTCTCCATGATTTCGCTAAACTCTTCAATTACAGGAGTCTTTCTTGAGCAGAAGATCACTTCGTTCTTATTGTTTTTCCAGACAGTGAGTCCTCTTGTCTTCTTCTTATGGATCAAGTGAAGGAACGAGTCCTCTTCGCCTATCTGCAAAAACGCGATGGCATTCGAACCCTGCAGGTTGTTGAAATAGTTGTAGAGTGTTTCTGAAACGTCTTCCGTTTCGCTGACCATTTCTTCGAAGTAGTGAGGAACAACTTCTGAGTCAATGAGCTGAAACTTTTCCGAATCGAACACGTGGTCTGAACCCAGTTTGGATCTGACTTCTTCATAGTTATCCATCTTGCCGTTGTGAATCGAGACCACTATCAAATCTGGGTTTCTGGCAACAATGTACGGCTGCGCCGTTTCGCTGTGGTGTGCGGTTTTCATGAATTCTGGACTAGGCATCCTCACATGTCCAAGCAACACCGATGCGCTCTTGACCCCGACGATTTCGGGAAGACGCTTCGCAGGTGAGCCATCGACTTTGCCAACCTTCTTCACAAGAACATTGCCATCTTCAAGCAGAATAGCTACGCCAGCTCCGTATCCCCCTAAAGGCAGTTTCTCTTCAGGAAGTTGATCTGTCTCCAGTTTCTGAAGAATTCTGAACGTTTTGTCTATTCGAACAGGCTTATTGAGTGAAAAGCCGAATATTCCGCACATTCATACAGCCCTTCTTGTCGGTTGTGGACCCAACGCGGAAGAAGTCTGCTTCACGTGACTTAAATCCCTTTGTCACCAATTTAATACGCGCACGCAAAAACGGACGTTAGATCTGCTGATCACCAAAACATTGAAATTCACATCCTGCAATGAGAAGCTTGGACAATGAAGAAATCGAGGTACGGGAACGCTATGCGAATGACCTCTTTTTCCGCTCCTGAGTCCACTTAACCGCATCTGCCTACTGCAATCGTTCATGTTGTTGCGCGCGCGCTTTAGGAAAATGGGCACAAAATTCGGAAAGACTTTTGGCGTTGTTTGGATGACTTGAAAAGAGCGTGGTTAGGGGAAAGAAAGGGAGGGGGGAGAAGGCTACCGGTTCTGCGTTCCGGTGATGTAGGCCCATACACTGACTAAGACGACTGTTAGACAGGCTCCAGCGAATCCTGAAAGTAGGTATCTGGCGTTGAGGAAGCTGGGTAGGATTTGCATGAGTGCTGGAATTGCATATGTGGAGGCCAAGTCTGCAATAACGCCTGCGAAGAAGCCTAGGATTGCGACAAAGACGAATATCTTGAACCTTTCGCCCATTCGATTCACCTTTTGGCTAGCAATTGAATTCAGTCGCTTTTTAGTCTAACTTACACTTTTTTGTCTATTCTTGGAAAAGCGGTTATATTGGCTTTTAGTTGGAAAATTAAAGCCCAAAGTCGCCCTGACTTGGGCGTATAGTTCTACAGATATACGAGCATGTTCTAGCCATGTTAACAATGTATAAGATCGTTTTGCGCGATCTGTGTTTCTCAGGAGGTAATTAATTTGTCAGAAAGGTTTAGCAAAAAATGGGAATCGAGAAGAGAAGAACAACCGTTTACTAACCGCGTCAAGGATGCAGTAAAACCACCGGGTCCTTTGAAGCCACGGCTAGACTTTGCAGTCCGACGCATTGAGCTGCAGGTGCAGAAACTGGATCAAGCTACTGAGAGATTCTCTCAGAGAGACAAGACAATCTTTGCGAGGATAGTCGATGCTTACACAAAACATGACACTTCACGAGCGAACGTATTCGCAAATGAATTGGCTGAAATTCGGAAGATGGAAAGACTGATCATTAATGCTCGGCTGGCGCTTGAACAAATAGTATTGAGGTTACGCACAGTATCAGAACTTGGAGACGTTGTATCTACGCTGGGACCAGCAGTCAGTGTCTTGAGATCCGTCAAGAGCGGTCTCGTCAGCGTGTTCCCAGAAGCTGAAAGCGAACTTGGCGAAATCGGCAATATGCTGAGCGGAATAATGATCGAAGCAGGACAAGGTTCAGGAATGACCCTGAGTTTCGACAGCGTGAACGAAGACGCCGCTAAAATTCTCACAGAAGCTTCAACAGTTGCAGAACAGAGAATCAAAGAAAAGTTCCCAGACCTGCCGCCAGGAATACCAGGACTGCCAGCAGCCCCAATAGGCGAAAAATCCAGCACAGAGACTTCCTAGATCTGGAGTTGAAAGACTATGTCACAAAACTCCAACCTTTTTCTTTCTGTCGGGAAACAACTGAAAGATGAATACGGTTGCCCAATAGGGAAGATTGCCTCTTTTGCCGTCACACCAAGTGGAAAATTCGAATCAGTCTTCGTTGAACTAGGCGATGGACGATTTTCGAAATACTCTACCGAGCACCTGAAATTCGACGGTGCCGACATAACCTTAGTTTCAAGCATCAAAGCTCAGGCAGCCATCCTCTGCGATCAGCTACCTCTCATTTGGCGCAAAGATCAAGCTCTCAAAGAACTGTCAGACAAGAAGAAGATTTCCAAAGAATCCTACATTGAATTGCACACCAGCTTTGAAGGACTGCTAACACAGCTTAGAACTGAAACACAAGCGCTAGTAGAAGATATAGACGATCAAACTGGCAGATGCTCCGACCAGATTAAAGGTTTGACCTACGCGCTAGTCAGCCTTGAAATCGAGCATGAAATTGGCAAGATCGACAACCCGACCTATGAAACCGCATTTGGGATGATTCAATCGAACCTAAGAAGAATCCATTCGCAAAAAACTGATCTTGACCTCACCAAAGGTCGACTTTCAAACATCATTCTCGGAGAACCGTCAAAAATCAAAGGAATAGAAATGCCCAGAATCTCAACCTCTGTTCCACCCGCTCCTGAGCTGCCCGAACCACCGGTAGTTGTCTACGTCAAAGAAATCGGAAAGACTGGAATATAGAACTGAAAACAAGAGAGTGAAGAGCGGAGGGACTCTATATCAAAGGTTTTATTCGTCCGCACCCTCCGCCGTTTCGAGAAACTGCAAACAAATCCATCCAGACTCTCAGGGTCCAGCAAGGAAAGCTTAACTTCGCAACTCACAGACTCAGAGAGAGAGACAGAATTCTATTCCAAACATGTGTCAACGCGTTGAACAATAAAAACCGAGAAAAAGCCTCTATCTGCGCAAACGAACTTTCAGAAGTACGAAAACTGATTCAGTTTCTATGCAACGTAGAACTGGCGCTTGAACGTGTGGTTCTCAGACTCGAGACGATAAGAGAACTCAGCGAAATAGTTGTCGATCTGAAACCTGCTCTACGACTGCTGCAAGGCGTTTCGCAAGAACTAATGTCCGTGCTGCCCGATGTTTCCACCGAGTTGAACCAAGTCAAAGACACGATAAGCGAGACTCTTTATTCGACTAAACTGACTTCGGACGAATCCACGATACCTGTTGACATGAAGACCGTCGGCGGACAAGAGATACTCCAAGAAGTCTCATGCTATCTTGAACAGAAATTGGCTGAGAATCTGCCCGAACCTCCAGCGACAGCAAAGACCCCCGAAGCAAAACACACTCCTATAAAAGAAATGGTGGCCCTAGCTTCAAATATTACAGAAGCAAGTGGCAAGAGATCTGTCGAATCTTCACAGAAGGATTCTTCCCAAACCCTCTTTTCTTATAAAAAATCCGAAATTAAGGAGATCTCCCTAAAACTAGAAAACCAAGATTTGGACGATCATGTTTTGGAGGACATCCTCCTCGATTATGTTAAGAAAAAGAATGGACAAATCGATTTGACACGATGTTCAGTCGATTTGGAAACCTCAAATGAGGAAGTGGAAAAGGCCCTTCATAGCTTAGGGTCAAAAGGCAAGATAAAAATCGAACTAAATACAGGAGAATGAAAATCATGAGTGCATCATCAGAACTCGAGAAATCCGCGACTACCTATGCTCTTGAAGCTGTGCGCTTGGACAAGCACGGCTCAAAAGGCATGGCCATAACCATGTATCAGAAGGCCATCGAAAGCCTGCTTCAACTTGTCCAACTCTATCCAGAATACAGCCTCAACAAAGTGTATGTTCAGAGAGCGATAGCCTATCAAGAGCGAATAAAGGCGATTCAAGGTGCCGTCACTCCACGCGAAATGCCCCATCTTGAACAAAAGAATGGCGACTCTGAGGCAGGACCAAAGAACAACGGAGACGGCGGCAAATCTACTTACGAAGAATTGATCGTCACCGAGAAACCCAACGTCACCTGGGAAGAAGTCGTGGGTCTCGACCCGGCAAAGAAAGCCGTCAAGGAAGCAATTATTTATCCTGTTCAGAGGCCAGATCTGTTTCCGCTCGGTTGGCCTCGAGGAATACTGCTCTTCGGCCCACCTGGTTGCGGTAAGACTCTTCTTGCAGCGGCTGTTGCAACCGAGATCGATGCAACTTTCGTTTCTATTGACGCGGCCTCGGTCATGTCAAAGTGGCTGGGTGAGGGAGAGCAGAACGTTGCACGACTTTTTGGGCAAGTGAGAAAAACTGCGCAAGAAGGAAGAGCTGCCATAGTCTTCGTAGATGAGCTCGATTCGTTGATGGGCAAACACTCAAACGAGGTTGGCGGCGAGATACGCGTTCGTAACCAGTTCCTGAAAGAAATGGATGGAATCGTCGACAAGGGCAAGAATCTCCACGTTTACGTCATAGGCGCAACTAACAAGCCTTGGGACCTAGACTGGGCATTCATAAGGAGATTCCAGAAAAGAATTTTGGTTCCATTACCAGACCATCACACTCGATTGATGATGTTCAAACTGTACACTACCAATTTACAGTTGGCCTCTGACGTCGACTTACACGAACTTGCACGACTATCTGAAGGTTTTTCAGGAAGCGACATCAGAGACGTCAACCAATCGGCACAGCTCAAACTGATCGGAGAATTCTTCGAGTCAGGAATGGCAAGTGACAAACTGGCTAAACCACGCTCATTGACAATGGATGACTTTAGGCAGATACTGGAAGACCGAAAGCCAAGCGTATCCCTCGACATGCTGGCCTTGTACAACAGATGGTTCGAAGCCTTCAAAGCTCTCTAAGGAGATGATGCAACAAGAGCGTGTTGAAGCGCGGGGTGGAAAGGTTTGGGGAGTTTCAACGTATTTTTACCTATCTCCTTTCTCCCATCTCCCCCTCAGATATCTCCCCTAACCCCACAGCCCAGCGCCAACTCGACTCAGGTTGCAGCTCTTCTTGGAATGAGCTTCTCAACTAAGTCTGCAAGCTTGTCAGGGCTCTTCAGAATATCGACGTAAGAAGGACGCTTCCCAGAAGTCTCTAGATGGTAGGGGCCAGTAAAGGCTAGAATCGGCTCAAAAACCTTCAAGTCTTCGGCAGCTTGCCTCTCAGAGTTCAGTACGACTATTTTGAAAATGCTTTTGTTTCTGGCAATCAAGTCCTTGAACCCTTCTAGGAAAACCACATCATTTTTTCTGCACTTGCGTAGAATTTCAGTCAGAAGCTCTTTCTTGAAATCTGTTTTTTCGATCGTCACAATCTCGTGTGCCGACACGCCTATGATTTGAGTGGCTCCGGCTTGTGCATATTTCCATGTGTCTTTCCCTTCTTGATCAATTGTGAAGTTCGGTTCAGGAATGTGTTTTATGGCCGCAATTTTGTGTCCTCTTTCTGCCAGCTTCTTTATCAGAATTTCAATAGCCGTCGTCTTTCCAGACTTCTTACCGCCTACAACTGCAATGACGACTGGTCGCATGCAAGCACCCTCATTTCATCTCTTCTTCGAAGATTTTCTTCAATTTTGTCCTCTCAACTCTCAGTCGGACTGACAAGTCTTTGACCCAACGAATGTATGTTCTGAAAAGACTCTGCAGTATCTCAGCTTTTTCGGTTTCGGCAAGGTCTCGTTCTTCTGCGAGGAGCAATGCAAACCATCTTCCAGAATCGGTAAGTCTGTACGTTTTGACCCATGTGATTCTGGTTTTTCCATCTGTTTTCTCCATGCTTTCTTCAACAACCCCCAAACTGGTCAAGTTCTTCAGATTTTCGATGATGGTCTTGTTGGAATATACCAGTTTCTTGACGAGGTCTTTCTGAAAGATCTTATTGGAAATGCCCTGCGTTAATGAGAACCTCAAGATGTCGACAGAAGCTTTAGACCCGAAAATTGCGCTCAATATCTT
>DATEYW010000138.1:0-3254 GCA_035256045.1 Bathyarchaeia archaeon
CTGTAAATCAAAGCAGCCATGTTTAGGAGTCCAATCAACTGTCTGGGAGCTTCATACACTCTGCTGATGAGACTGACGTAGGTTGCCGTGAAGACTCTTAGAAAAGTTCCGACACCGAGAATTATGAAACCCCAGTAGAGAGTAAACAGCCTTCTTGAACCCGAAGCCCGGTAGGCTTTCAATGCATAGTAACCTATGAGGAAACTCGAGAACGAGCCTATGAATTCCATCACGACAGCAATCAGATTGAGCAATGGTAAGGCCAAGTTGATTCACCCTAAACCAAAGGACCGGCACTTCTTCTAGGTTATGTACGAATCGTATATCTTTATCTTCCTCTATAGATTCCGCGGAAAGACTTAATTCTGCGACAATTTTCTGTGATAAAGAAAAGAGGAAAAGCCGTGGCCGGACTTGCACAGTTGAAACTCGCAATGGGTACGAGCATACTTCTTGTAGCATTGGTTTTCGCCTCATTCCTAGCAATAATCATGTTCATTCTACAAGAGTTCGTCCTCCAGATAGGACTGACTTACTGGATAGCCATGCTGATTGGCCTACCAGCGTTGTTCATTATCTTCCAATATCTGATCGGACCAGCCATAGTCAAAATGTCAACTCATCTCCAATACCTCCAGCAAGGAGAAAACCCATGGCTGGAATCCACTGTGAAAGAACTCGCAGACAAAAACGGACAAACAATGCCCAAACTCGCAATCGTCCCAGACAAAACACCGAATGCCTTCGTGTTTGGAAGAACAGCCAACAGCGCCACCCTTGCAGTCCATGAAGGATTGCTGAGAAGTCTGAATGAGAATGAAGTCAAAGGGGTGATCGGACACGAGCTTGGACACCTAAAACACAAGGACTATGTCGTAATGACCGTCTTGTCGGCGCTGCCGCTGATCGCATACTTGGCTGCGAGGGCGATGTGGCAAACAGCTTGGTTATCAGGAGGAACCTCCAGGCGGAAAAAGGAAGGAGACATAGGTGCAGCACTGTTCATCATCGGAATCATTTCGTACGTCGTGTACATCGTTTCTTTGCTCTGTGTTATGAGACTCAGCAGACTTCGAGAACATTATGCCGATGCCTATTCCGCGTACGTGACGAACTCGCCAGCCAGCTTAGAAAGCGCGTTGGCAAAAATCACGTACGGGCTTTCACTGTCACCAAAAGCACCTTCAGGAGTCAGAGCCTTTTACATAGGCGACCCTGCGACGGCCAAACAAGAGATATCCGAGATAATGGACAAGAAAGACGAATACGATTTGGACCATGACGGCGTGTTGGACGCAAAAGAACTCGAACTAGCGATGGAAAAAGAAGCCAAATCCACATGGAAGACCATAAACAGCTGGTTCTCAACACATCCTCCGACTTTCCGCAGAATACTGCTCCTCAAAGAGATTGAACAAGAAATGCAGACCGGCAAATATGCGAGTGACCGCGTCTACACCCACGTTTAGTCAACAAGATCATTAGGCTAGTTTATATGTCAAAGTGGACAAATACTACAGAAATTCGGTCAACAACAGACTCAGCCTTGTGAAGGGAAAAGAAAGTGAAAGTCAAGCTTCTTCGCAATACAACAGATGCCGAACTGCTGTGCGGTACGGCTGCTTTGACGACAATAAAAAGTGGAAAGCCATCACAGATCTTGGAGAAAATCGACCGAGAAACCGCCAAGGAAAAAATCATGAAGGTAACAGCTTATGGACATGCTTCGGTGATAGAACACGCTTCTTTTACCTTCAGCATCGAAGACGCGTCAAGAGCCATGACGCATCAACTTGTGAGACACCGCATCGCCTCGTATACGCAACAAAGCCAACGATACGTGACCTACGACACAGTCGAAAAGTATGTTACGCCCCCAAGCATTGCCAGTGATGGCGAGGCCAAAAAGATCTTCGACGCCGCTCTGGAGAAGATCTCTGACACCTATCGAAAACTGTTGATGATTGGAATACCAAAAGAAGACGCGAGGTTTATCCTTCCAAACGCTGCAAAAACCAACATCATCGTGACGATGAACGCCAGAGAACTCCGACACTTTTTCAATCTGAGATGTTGTGCACGTGCTCAATGGGAGATCAGGGAAGCCGCAATTGAAATGCTCAAACAAGCAAAGAAAGCCGCCCCCGCCTTGTTTGAAAATGCTGGCCCCACCTGCGTTGAACTAGGCTTCTGTCCAGAAGGAAAAATGAAGCCGAAAGAATGCAACGTAACCCAAGTAAAAGAAAAGTTCCGAGCCCTATAGACCAATGATTCTTGGTTCTCACATCAGGGCGATGTCCATGACAAAGTACAAGTTTCTGCCAGTAACAACGCAATATTGGAGGCCCGGAGAAAACTACCTGCGAACGATAGTGGCAAACATCAAAGGGAAAATCTCCGACGGCGACTTCGTAGTCATTTCTGAAAAAGCAATCTCGACAGCGTTGAACAACCTAATCGACGAAGATCGAATAGAACCAACACTGAACGCACGGTTGATAGCTGTTCTCTGGATGCGCGGCGTCTGGGGTTACCTTTTTGGTCCTCTTTGCCGGCTTCGGAAAGGACTGATCAAAAACATCAGAGAATATCCACATGAAAAAGGAAGCCACCACAAACAAGTCGCGCTGCAGCATGCTGGTTTGCTTCAAGCATTGATGTTTGGATCTGAAGGAGGCATTGATGGGAGCAATTTGCCATACGCGTACGTGAGCCGCCCGCTGAGAAACGCCGGCTGGATAGCGCTGATGATTCGGAAACAATTGCAGATTGACTTGGGAAAGAACGTGTCAGTTATGATCGTAGACACAGACAAGACTTATTCCGTCAGCAACTTCCATTTCACGCCACGCCCAAGGCCAATGAGGGGTATCCATTCGCACGGTGGAGTCATATCTTACATCGTTGGACGCGTTTTCAAGCTTAGAAAAAGAGCCACACCTTTGGCAGTTTCTGGAACCAAGCTCACGACCGAAGAAGCATTACACATCGCAGAATTAGCTGATCGTTCCAGAGGTTTCGGTGCGGGAAGAACGGTATGGGAAATGGCTGACAGTTTTCATGTCGGGTTGACTGAGGTCAGCTGGCAGATGCTCGAAGCAGTAAGACATAAACCAATAATTATTGTAAGAAAGAGAGGGTGAAAAACCCGTGGAAGAATCGATAAAAGCCCTCAACCTCTTCTTCAATCCATCCTCAGTCGCTATTGTTGGAGCCACAAAGAGAACTGAGAAAGCAGGACAGGTAATATTCAA
>DATEYW010000139.1:0-3980 GCA_035256045.1 Bathyarchaeia archaeon
TGCAGCATAGAAGGAAGTAGCCAATGGAGAAACCTGAAGAGTCCACCACAAAAATTTTCGCCGTCAAGACGACGACGGGTCAAGAAAGAAACGTCGCCAGACTGGTGGCTTCAAAGGTTGAAATGGCGAAGATACCGATAAAAGCCATTCTCGCGCCTGAAACACTCAAGGGTTACGTGTTCATAGAAGCAGAAGGCCCCCATCTTGTGGAAGAAGCTATTGCTGGAATAAAACACGTGCGTTCTCGCATTCCGGGCATCGTTAGCTTTGTAGAAATTGAAAGATATATCGTGAAAAAGCCCATACTTGAAGAATTGAACGAAAGCGACATCGTTGAAATCACAGGAGGGCCCTTCAAGGGCATGCGGGCCAAAATCACGAGAATCGACAAGACAAAGTCGGAAGTCACACTTGAGTTGCTGGAAGCAACCTTCACTTTGCCGATAACAGTCAGTTCAGAATATGTGAAACTAGTGGAAAGAGCGAAAACAAAAGCAAGCGGTGAAACATGAGATGGCAGACAAGAAAACAATAGAACTCCTTGTAAGCGGAGGACAGGCAAACGCCGGGCCGCCGTTAGGTCCAGCACTTGGACCGTTAGGCGTAAACGTCATGGCGATTGTGAACAAGATAAACGAGCTTACAAAAGACTATGCTGGAATGAAAGTTCCCGTCAAAGTCATCGTTGACCCCGATACGAAAGAGTTTGAAGTGACGGTTGGAACTCCAACAACATCCGCACTGATCGTCAGTGAACTTAAGATCGAGAAAGGCTCAGGCACTCCGAAGACCGCGAAAGTCGGAGATCTGACCATAGATCAGGTAATACGAATAGCAAAGATGAAACGTCCTGAGCTTTTGTCGAAAACGTTGAAGGGAGCAACGAAAGAGATTTTGGGTGTTTGCGTGAGCATTGGAGTGACGGCTGAAGGCAAAGACCCCCGGGAAGTCCAAAAAGACATCGATCAAGGCAAGTACGACGAGGTACTAGGCAAGAGTTAAACGCAAGAGAGAATATTTTTATAACCGCATTCCATTCCCTCAATGGCACGAGGCCTATAAGTTGCCCCTAGACCAAAAGACGATCTTAGATGCAGTAAAGCAGGCGAAGGAAAAGTCTGGAAAGAGAAAATTCAATCAATCCATAGAGCTTATCATAAAGCTGCAAGACATCGACATGAAATCGCCGGACAGCAAAATCCAAGAGATAATAGAGCTTCCCTATGCTCCTGAGAAGCCTAACAAGATATGCGTTATAGGCTCAGGCGAGCTGGCCATGAAAGCAAAAAACGCCAAAGCTGATAACGTCATTGAAAGAGGAGAACTCGAATCGCTGGCAGGCAAGAAACAGGAGCTGCGCAAAGTTGCCAACAACTATGATTTCTTCATAGCAGAAGCCCCCTTGATGCCTCTGGTAGGCAGGACATTGGGTTCGGTCCTTGGTCCAAGGGGAAAAATGCCCGTACCAGTTCCACCTTCAGCAGACATTGCGAGCTTAATTAAGAAACATCGGAAAACCATCATCGTCCGAATGCGCAACCAACCGATACTGCAGAACCGTGTTGCAACCGAAAACATGAAGGACGAAGAAATAACAGAAAACATACAAACCGTCATACGAGTATTAGAAGGAAAACTCAAGAAAGGAATGAAAAACATCAAGGCTGCCTACATCAAGACAGCCATGGGCACGCCGATAAAGATACAGCCCTAGAAGAGATGAAAAACAATGCCGTCCCAACAGATTTTACAGCAGAAGACCAAAGAAGTTGACGAGCTAACCAAACTAATCAGCCGCTACAAGATCATCGGTATCGCGAGTCTGAACAAGGTCAGGGCGGCCCAGCTGCAGGAATTCAAAAGGAATCTCGCCGACAGAGTATTAATGAGAGTTCTGAAAAACACTCTGATGAAACTAGCCATTGAAAACTGCAGAGAAAGACCCGATCTAAAGAAGCTTGAAGAGCATTTGCAGGGCTCAAACCTTTTCATGTTCACAGATCTCAACCCGTTCAAACTAGCCTTGACCCTTGAGAGGGGAAAGGTCAAAACAACAGCCAAATCTGGCGACATAGCCGCTTTTGACGTTGTGGTTCCGGCCGGAAACACTGGACAACCACCAGGGCCAATAATCAGCCAACTGAACGCTGTCGGTTTGCCGACGCGAATCGAGTCTGGAAGCGTATGGATCAACAAAGACACCTTGGTCGTCAAAAAAGGAGAAGCGATCAACGAAAGATTGGCCAGCATGCTTTCGAAACTGGGGATAAAGCCTGTTGAAACAGGGTTAGCAATGACCGTCGTGTTTGACGAAGGGCTAATCATAAGGCAAGATCAGCTCAAAATAAGCGTGGATGGAACGAAACACGACGTTGAAAATGCATACGCCGATGCGTTTGCGTTGTCATTGGGTATCAGTTACCCGACTGAAGATAGCATGGTGGCGCTCCTGCAAGTCGCCCATAAAGAAGCTTATGCTTTAGCCTTAGCAGCTGCTATACCCACGAAAGAAACCATAGAAGATCTGATTAGAAAGGCAAACGCAGAAATGCTAAGTTTAAGTAGTAGAGTGCCCACGTTACAGGAAAAGGCAGCTACTGAAAAGAGTTAAAATAGACGATTGAGAGGTGAAAGGATATGGAATACATTTACGCTGCAATGCTTCTCCATAAAGCAGGAAAAGAGATTAACGAAGCAAACCTCACACAGGTATTGACATCGGCTGGGATAAATGCCGATGTCGTTCGCGTCAAAGCTTTGGTTGCATCTCTGGCTGAAGTAAAGATCGATGAAGCTATCAAATCTGCTCCGACAATGATGGCAGCACCAGCCGCAGCACCCGCAGCAGCCGCGCCAGCAGCAGAAGCAAAGCCAAAGGAAGACGAAAAGAAGAAGAAAGAGGACGAGAAAGCAAAGGAAGACGCAGCCCTTGAAGGACTAGGCGCTCTCTTCGGCTAAAAACCTCACATTTTCCTTTATTGTTAAGCAATATAATGGTTCTGGAATTACCACTTTTTCAGTTTAAACTAGGTTCAGATCTTTGATGATCCAGACTTTCTTTTGGACAGCTCCTTGATTATGACCAAAGGTGCCCAACCAGTAATAATCATCACTGTGCCTGCAAAAGGTATCCGCAAGAAGTTCAGAAGCAGCACTTCAAAAATGAAAAAGGAAATCGTCATCCCGACCGCAGTCACGATTGAAAAACGTTTGCCGTACCTCTTCAAAGTCTGGACTACCAGCAAACCAGCAAAGAAGAAATCACCTAACCCTAGACTCATCATTGCGATGCCGGAGTCTGGCCAAGGTGGGATGAGTGGAACAGAAACCATCACTGGAAGCCTCAGGCCAATTGTGACTTTGGCAGCTTGGATCATGGTTCCCGTCACAAAAACCAACACTATATCCATTCCAGTCAGTAAGATTCCGAAGATACCAGTCGTTTTCCATGAGAACAGGCTGACCAGATACAGCGTGATTAGAACAGCAAACGCAAGGGCATAGACATTAGACAAAAAGTAACTCCATACCCAGGTGTCTCTCAGGAAAACAAACAGAAGGATGAACACTGCAGGAGGCACAATGCCGACGTACCATCGGTTCTTTGAGAACAGATAACTGAACGTGAACAACAGCGTCGAATATGCGAAGAGAAACAACACCATCAAGATCAACGTGATTTCTCTGACGAAAATTATCAGGTAAACCATAACCGCCATAACGCCCACAAGCATTGCAGCGTCCCACACGCCAAGCTGCCGTTCCTGCATAGTATTCTTGAGCTTGCTTTCAGTTTTCTCATTCAAAAACAATGAGACCAAGGTGACAGCGAGAAGAGTCAAAGGCATAGCGATGTCGAAATACATGGAGGCAACATTGGAGAAACGAACATTTATCCCTTTATGCTAACTACAACCCTTTTCTCCTTCCTTCACGTCGATGCAGACGTTGAAAACCGCCAAAGACGCCAAAACTGCTTC
>DATEYW010000140.1:0-4702 GCA_035256045.1 Bathyarchaeia archaeon
CCGACGTCTTTAGAAACCATCACTCTAGCAACCCGAATCGCTTTCGTCGACGGTGCCACCGCCACAACGTTCGTCTGCATAACCGAAGAGATTTTCGGTGGGTCTCTGAAGCGCCCCTTCTTTGATTCGAAAGCAGGCAGAACGACACCTGTCTCAAGAAGATCTCTCTGGGTGACTATTCCAACCAACTTTCCATTCTTGACAACAGGGAGACCGGCAAAACGCGTTTCGTTCATTAGACGCCAGATCCTGTCAACCTCATCGTCAGGAGAACAGAAAACCACGTCCTTCGTCATGATGTCAGACACATCTTTCACGAAACGTTCAGGACTATTCTTCATCAAAGTTTCGATGAAACTCTCCAGACCCACGACGCCTCTGTACGTTTTGTCTTCGCCGGATGCCACGACTGGTGCATACCAGACGTCAACTCTAAGCATAGCCTTGAAAGCTGAGTTGACATCATCCTCCGCCGCCGCAACATGTCTTGCAGGAGTCATGATGCCTTTCACAGTCACCGGCGACACGGATGACGAAATCGTCATCACGTCGCGACGTGAAACCTTTCCAAGAAGTTTCTTGTTCGTGTCTATTACAGGGATAATTCTTAGATTCAAGTCTCGAAGTAGCGCACGCGCCTTGGTGGCCGGGTCATCTCCGTAAATCGACGGATGCTTCGAGTCCATAATTTCTTTGACACGCAAACAATCCCCTCTCACTCTTCGCGTTCAAGCTCGATTCTGCAGTCTTCGCACAAGAATTGACCGTCAACTTCAGTCAAATCATCGGAATAGACGCCACAATGATCGCAGTAGCCTGCAAGAGGCGTAGACTCCTTCACTGCTTCCTCGCCCATGCTTTCTCCTTCGATCAAAGCCTTCTCCTGCATCGCTTCCAACAATTCAGGCATCACGTGAAGAATGTCCTTCCCCGAGACTATCCCGACCAATTTTCCCTTGTACATAACGGCCAAACGCCGGATGTCCAGACGGCTCATTCTCTTAGCAGCATCAGTTATCGTCGCGTCAGGCTCAATCGTCATAAGCGGAGTCGTCATAACTTTTCTAGCCTTAATCGTGTCTGGCTTTATGTTCTTGGCCAAGACGCGAACTACGAGGTCTCTCTCAGTGATTATTCCAAGCGGCTTTTCGTCCTTAGTCGTCACTATTATGCAGCCGCATTCGCGTTTATCCATCAGTTCGGCCACTTTGTTGGCAGGAGTATTTTCATCTGCAGTCACAGCTGGGCTACTCATGACATCTTTGACCAGCAGTTTAGACCTCAATCCGATTTCAGACATGGTTCTCCCCACGTGAGCGAAGACCACAACTACTTGAATGTAAGCTTCACACAACTCAAGTGAAGCGCCCTAATTTAAGACTTACCCAACTTCTGTTCCAAGAATTCACGGATATTGTCAAGTCTTATTAGCACTCTAACTCAAAACAGTCTAGTCAACGAGGAACGTTGAATGTTGAAAACAAACGAAGACAAACTCGTGAGAATCTCGGTTATGGGCTGAAGCAGTCAGCCCAGTCTCCAGAGACATATACAGAATCTCAGCACAAGGCACCCCCGTTGTGCTTCCCGGCGTAGGCGGCATAACCTACAACATCAGAGTCGGCGATCGAGCATGCGGATGGCAAGCAGACCATGTTGAACCTGGGGTAAGCGTCGAAAACAAAGAGAACGACCCAAGGTGGGGACAAGCAGCAAACAACGCTTTCAACGTGCTTTCATGCGTTGGAAACGAAGCAATCGTTACAACAGGCGACGCTAAGGGAGCCAGAGGCGTCGTGACCGGAAAACATGGCGGCATAGAGCACGTGCTTGTTGATGTTCAGCCTGAAGTCATGGAAAAACTCGTTATCGGAGACAAGTTTCTCATAAAAGCCTACGGAGTAGGCTTGAAACTGCTCGATGCCCCAGAAGTCACAGTCATGAATCTTGACCCAAGGTTTCTGACGGAAAATTAGAAGTCCCTGTTACACATTTAGTCCCAGCTGCCGCGATGGGTTCTGAGCTGGGCGCAAACCAATGCTATTCGGGGGACTACGACATCCAGCTTTTTGACGAAGACATAAAGAACTGATATGAACTTGATGACATCAGACTCGGAGACCTAGTTGCCATAATCGACGCAGATCACACCTTTGGCAGAATATACAAGCACGGAGCCGTGTCAGTAGGCATTGTCGTTCACACGAACTGCATAATAGCCGGTCATGGACCGGGAGTCACCACGTTGTTCACATCTTCGACTGGAAAAATCATACCGGGAATAGAGAAAAAAAGCGAACATTGCCAACATTCTCAAGCTCAGAAGAGACTTGGCAAACCGCTGACAAGACTCTTGGTCGTCAAAGCGGCAAGTTCTTCAGCATTCCCCCAACAAGGCTCTTCGTGAGTTGAGAACAGATATATAAATAGGCAAACCGAATTGTCTCCATGAAGGAAAGTTCAGGAGTAAGAAAGATTGCCGTTTAAACGAAAGAGCCGTGGAAGATCAAAAGGCGGTAAGGGCAGCAGCGGAACCGTTCAATGCGCCGGTTGCGGGTCGATGGTGCCTAGCGACAAAGCCAAGAAAGTCACAAGAAGACATTCAATAGTGGATTATCAACTGGCAAAAGAACTTCGCGCGGGCGGCACCTACATTGAGGCGCCATCAACAACCAAATACTACTGCGTGTCATGCGCAGTGCATCGCGGCGTCGTGAAAGTAAGGGCCGAGAACGAGCGAAGAATGCGCACTCGCCCAAGAAGATTCTAGCTTGGGCCAGCCACCTTTTTCTTTGATCTAGAGTAAACGTAGATGCTTCTCTGCAATACAGTGAGGTTTGTGAGAACAGCCAGCACTATCAAAGCAACGGTCATAACAATTGTGGGTTGAAAGAACAAAGCCGTCAAACTCGCAACAATAAGAATCAACATGCGTTCAGCCCTTTCTGCGAGACCAATCGATTCCATTCTAATCCCGGAGGCCTCAGCTCTCGCTCGACTGTAGCTGACGAGTAATGAACCTATCAACGCCAGCATCCCCCAATAGAACCCCCAGCAAGCAGGTTCCCAAAGACCACCTACAAGTATGCCTACGTACACAGCCGCATCTGCATACCGATCGAGAACAGAGTCTAAGAAACCGCCGAAAACCGTGGCTTGTTCATAAGTCCTAGCAACAACGCCGTCCAGAGCATCACAGAACCCTGAAAACAGCAGCAACACAGGTGCGAGCAATAAGAAGAACTTGTTGTAATGCCACGTCGCGAACACTGCTGCTGAAAGTAAAGCAAAAATCACGCCGATGATCGAGATGCCGTTGGGAGTCAATCCAACATTGTGCGCCATTCTTGCTTCAGCTACCAAGATGCCCTGGACCTTCTGTTTCAGCCTGGTCAGCACAAGAATCGCCTTCAGCAATTTCTATTTAAGCGTGGATATGCTATGTTTGAAGTTAAAGGTGTTTGCCATGATCAGTGTCACGTCAATTAGAGTCGATGGAAAAAACTTCACTGGACTTCACGCCGAACTCCCTGAGAGTCCACCCTTACTGGTCATAATCGCCGAAAAAGGATTCGTAATGTGCGGTTTCCTAAACACCGAAACTGCAGAAAAACTCAATGTAACCGCCGCAGTCGTGAGCGGCGTAAAGACCTTCGACGACGTTTTGAACGGGCAAGTGAAGGCAGTGACGTCAAAAGCCAAAAGCCTAGGCATCGAAGCAGGAATGAAAGGAGCAGAAGCCCTTAAACTGATGGGCTGAAACTGACTCAAGCAACGTTGAAAGCAAAAATCACGCCGAGGTGTCCCTGTCTCCTCCAACAAAGAACTTCTAGACTTCATAGCCGCAGAGGTTGTCGTTTGCACAAAGTGCTGCCTCTGGAAAAACCGGCAGAAAGCAGTGCCTGGAGTCGGCAACCCTGAAAGCAGAGTGATGCTCATCGGAGAGGCACCTGGACGATCCGAAGACGTCAAAGGAGAACCTTTTGTTGGAACCGCAGGCAAGTTCCTAGATTCATTGTTGTCTGAGATCGGCTTCTCAAGAAAAGATGTTTTCATAACTAACGTCGTGAAGTGTAGGCCCCAAGAAAACCGTGACCCAATGCCAAGTGAAATTGAGACTTGCACCCCCTACTTGAATAGACAGATAGGCATCATCGAACCAGCGATGATAATCACACTTGGCAAGCACTCAACTGCTTACATCCTAAACAAAGCGGGCATACCTTTCCGAAGCATAACCCAAGAACATGGAAAAACGAATAAAGCAGCCATTCTGGGCGTGAAAACATTGATCTTTCCAACTTTCCATCCAGCGGCTGCTCTTTACAATGCACAGTGTGAGAACCAGATACGAGAAGACTTCCAAGTTGTCAAAGAAGAACTTCGCAAAAGAGGCCTAGTCAAACCGTAAGCGCTCATAGTCTCAAAGAAGAAACGGTTTGCGCTTATCTGCGTCCATAGTTTTCATGCGCTCACAGGCGGAGGAGGACGAACTGATTTTCCCAGTTTTCTGCGCAACGCGATGCGGTACAGTTTTCTCAAAGACTTTACAAGCCGTTCCACGCTGGGAAGACCGGAGTGCATCAGAGGGATACCCTCGTACTCAGCCAGCCTGATAGAGTACTCGTCAGGCTGCATTCCATGGAAAATGGCAATTCGCGGTTTCAAACTGCTGACGCGGACAATGAGCATAGGCGAAGTC
>DATEYW010000141.1:0-5172 GCA_035256045.1 Bathyarchaeia archaeon
TGCCAGGCTTCCTTCAGCCAAGTGGAGATTGACATCTCACTCGATCGCGAGGATGTGTGAACTCCAATTCAAAATGCTCAACAGCTGCTCAGAATATGCGAGGCCCGGAGGAACTGTAGTCTACTTCACCTCAAGCATTACCGTTGAAGAGAATGAAATCGTGATTGAGAAGTTTCTGAAGTGGCACCCTGAATACTCGTTGATCAAGATTGAGCCCGAGTTGGGTTTACGTGGGTTAAGAGGACTTGATAAATGTCGAAGACTTTACCCTCACCTCCACGCGTGCAACGGCGCGTTCATTGCCAAGCTACGTAAAACGTGACTTACTGACTGCAGCACAAAGTCTTTGACTTGCTCACTGAGGTGGATGCACGTTTCCGCCTGTCTGGAAGCCTTGTATTTTACGAGAAACTAGAGTCGTGATTACGACGATACCGATCAGTCCTCCTATGATTCCACCGACACCATGAATTCCGGCCCATCCCCAGACGCCGCCCCATGCAGCCAAGGCTGGTGTTGCCATGAAAAAGTTGCCTATTATCAACCCAGCAATTGCGGCGGAGCCAATTGAGATTAGCAGTAGGCAAGTGATGGCGACAGCAGTGTTTCTGAACATTCGTTTAGGTCCTAAAGAACTGGAGGCCATGTCGAAGACTATGCTTGCTGCGGTGAAACCGAGGAATTGGATTCCTCCGGGATTCACTGTGAAATTGATGAGTGTTGCGATCAAACCTACTATTGTGACCGCTCCAGGTTTTCTGACCCACCAGAACGTGAGGCTCAGTAATGCGAAGCCTATCATGTCGCAAAAAATAGGCAGGCCGATGATTCGAAACACGATTGGAGCGAATAACCCGTTTAGAATTCCCCAAAGAGCTGAGAACAGTGAAGCAATGGCTAGCTCACGGCTGTTGAAATAAGTCATTCTCGCCCCTCTTGGTATCGTGTTACGAAGTTGGACAATCGTAACACACACAAACATAAAAATG
Organism: Bathyarchaeia archaeon; assembly: GCA_035256045.1. Taxonomy (GTDB): domain Archaea; phylum Thermoproteota; class Bathyarchaeia; order Bathyarchaeales; family Bathycorpusculaceae; genus DASPPK01. The sequence goes on from DATEYW010000141.1 coordinate 990, forward strand.
TTGCCGCTGGTAATACTTGCTTGGTTAAGGTCGATTGAAATGGAGCATGGTTCGAAGGTGACTAGGTTCAGTGTCTCGCTTCCGCCTACACTTGTGCAGAAGTTCGATAACGCTTGGAAAAATATGCGTTATGACAATCGTTCGAAGGCTATTCACGACGCGGTCAGAAGCTTCATCAATGAATACGAAGTGACGAAGAAGGCTGGAGGTAAGGTGGCAGGAGTTGTGTTGTTGCTCTATTATCTTGACAAGCCCGGTCTTCTGGAGGAGATAGTTCGCACGCAGCACCTGTTCGAGCGGGTTGTTTCATCAACTCTTCATTTTCACTTGGAAAAGCACAAGTGCCTCGAAATGATCGCAGTTGAAGGAGATACCCAGGAAATCAGAAGACTAGCTGAAACATTGGCAGCCAAAAAAGGAGTACAGCAAGTGAAAGTGGCTTCAGTAGCACCTTAATCTGCTTATGTTACTGTGATCTGTTTCGAGTTCTTTTTGATTTTTCAATGTTGCAGAGCATTTCGAAGATTACTTTTGCAGTTTGAACTGCGGAAACTCCTCGATCATATTCAGGTGCGATTTCCAGAACGTCGAAGCCCACGACACGCTTGTCGCAAACGGTCTGCAAAATGTCAAGTAGATGATGCATTTCTAAGCCATCTGCTTCGGGGTTCTGAACGGCAGGAACGAAGGCCGGGTCGAGTATGTCCATGTCGACTGACACGTAAATGTTCTTGTAGTCAGCGAGTTTTTCTTTAAGCTTGTTTGCTATGGTCTGGCTTCCTTCTTTTCTGACGTATTGAGTTGTGAAGAACTCTATTCCTGCTCGTTTTGCATATTCGAGCTCTTCTTTGCAGACTGCTCGAGTTCCAACTTCGAAGATTCTTGCCTGACTGACGTCTTCGTTTGTTCTCCGCATGAATGTCGTATGCGACATTTTGAGTCCTGAGTACTCGTTTCTGAGATCGAGATGAGCGTCGAAGCTGACAAGCGCCGTGTCGGCTGCTTTGTTTCCAAGTCCTTTTGCTATTCCGTAGGTTATGGTGTGCTCTCCCCCGATCGCCACAGGGATTTTGCCTGTTTTGGTTAGGTCTTCTATAACTTTCTGAAGCATTTCGAGAGTTTTGTCAGTGTCTGTGGAGACATGGAGGTCGCCGAGGTCGTGAAGCTTCAATTCTTCTACGTCAATTCCTGTTCTGAAACTGTAGGTTTCGATGTTCAGTGACGCTTGCCGAATTGCGGTTGGTCCAAACCTTGCTCCTGTTCGGTAGGTGCTTGTGACGTCGAAGGGAACTCCGAGAATAGCGTAATCCGCCTTCTCGAAAGGTGTTTGGAAGCCGCTGAAAATGTTCGACGGCGAAACTAAAAGCTCATGATATCCCATTTCCTTTTCACGACTGGTGTGTTTGATCTACCCTCTGTGGGATATTGACAATATTAAGATGCCGTCGAGAGTCTATTCTTCACGTACGCGCAATGGAACTATACTTTTCTTAGATATTTACTGTTGACGCAGTTTCAACTATATTCTAGCGCGCGCGCTTTTGATACTCGATGAACACGGCCCAATGACTGTTTTCTAAGCGGCGCTTCTACTGTGGATTGCTCTGTTTCGGTGCTTCTTTCTTAAGCAAGCCCCATGCTACAAGTATGATGCCTACAAGCAATACCGCTCCGACCGCGCCGTAGAAATACCACTTGTTTTCAACGCCCTCGTAAATGTTAGCGATATGGAGATCCTGCAATCCCCCGAGGATCAGAGCGATGATGGTGAGCGCTGCACCTATCGCCAAAGCTGTCATTCTTGTCTTCACTTACGACACCTGCTTTCACCATATACGAATGAGAAAGTATTTAATCATTAATCTTAGAAGAAACGTGTTCTGTACGTGGTGCTGTCCGCTTTGTACAGTCAGCAAATTGCTATCACTGAACAGAATATCGCAGAATTGAGTAACAAAGCTAAATTGAACAAGGTCCCAAAGCTAATTGTCTCGAATGGCGAGAGGCCTTCGAGCACGAGAGTTTTCCGAAATCAGATAATCGTCGGCGAATACATGCTTTCAGAGTGGCAAAAAGGCGCATTCAGCGAAAACGATGTTTATGCTTCACTCTCCCATGAAATCGGCACAGAATGGACTTCAGCCGAAATATCCGTTCTATCAATTTTAGATACTCGTCAATGAGGCTTTCATATGTTGCAATAGGATTAGCTTTGGTGCGGCTTGTTTCGCTTCCACAGTTACCCAATTCTTGGGTGCTTCCGCTCGCAGTTTTCGCTGTTTAGGTCGCCTTAGCGCGCGCGATTCGGGCTTGCGATATTGGTTAGTGTCCAAACACCCAATGTATCCAAATGATGGCGACTATGCCGATGACTATAGCGCCTGACGCTAAGAATATTGCTAGCGACTGCCAGAAGCTGAAAGTGGTTCCGAAGAAAGCAAGATACAGTACGATGAAGGCTAACCAGCCGAAGAACGCAGCTACGGTTCCGGTGACGCGTACGGCAAAGTTGTTCATAATGAGGATTTTGTCTGAAATGTTAAAAAGTTTTGCGCACGTCATGAGCAAGATCTGACGATAAATTGACTGTTAGCATTTTTCTTAATTACCACTGAGGGACAATGTTGAAGGGGGAATGCTCCTCGTCTTTTGTTGAATCAATGATTGTTTTTCGGAAGATGCTTTGCCTTCTTGACTGCCATACCACTGCATTTGTGCGCATTGACACTATGCTTAATGCTGAGTTGACACATATTGATTGTGAAGCGCATTTGGCGATTCTTGAATGAAGAGGAAGTATGCTATTCTAGGCTTCATGTTAATTGGGCTTGGAATAGCCTTTATTGGATTTTCAGGTTTCCCTTTGGAAGCTCGCACTCAGATCACGCATGAAGAGGGCCCTTTTGACTCGAGTGTTCTGACAATCTTTCTGCAGAAAGGGCAGGTTCTTAGAGTTGAAATTGTGGTGGACTCATCTGATCTTGGCGGACATTATGCGTTGAGGGTGACTCAAGTCGAAAATCAACGTATGCTTTTCGAGCAGGGAGGACCGGTGAATAGTCTTATTGTTTTCGTCGGGTTTCGAGTTGAAGAAACCGCTCATTACGAGTTCAACTGGTTTTCTCTGCATGTGTCTAGGATCACCGCTTATAGAGTTGACAATGTGATCCCCCAGTATGTAGTCTCGGCGATTGGATGTATTCTGCTTACGCTTGGAATCTTGGCTTGTTTGACTAGATTTGAGTGGAGGAAATTGGGAGAAGCCACGAAGACACGGATTTTCTGGAAAGGTCTAGTGCTTTTTGGCCTGGCACTTATCAGTCTTTTTGCGGTTGTTTGGTACACGTTTGTTTTCCCGCTTTTTTCTTGGCAGTATTCGACTCCTTGGGCCGTTGGCAGCGTGGCGTTTCTTCTTATTGGGTTTTACATGATGCGATCCGGCATAGAGAAGCAATGACCACTTGGGTTTGAAGTCAAGTGGGAAATGCGAAGGCTGCAACAACGAATCCCTATGTTTCAACCTAATAATACGTCAATAAGGAGTGCAAGAATTATCCCCGCGCGCGCGGTACAAGTTGTCTCCAACGCACAGACTGGATCAGCTCGGAAGGAGAGTTTTCTGCCAGTGTGAAGTGATCTGGGACACAAGTCTATTAACCTCTTTTCGAGGTCATATCCAAGAAGGAGCCTCGCTTTGCCATGAGCTCTGGATTGTTACGGAGACTTGCAGACAAATCGATTACAAAGGAAGAACTTATTCGGAAAGTCAAACAAAACTTTGACTTGCTTCCTGAAATTCTTGAAGGAACCTCTTCGTCAAAACCCGCGGTCAGATACGGCTGTGCTAAGGTGTTGATAGATCTGAGTGAGGAATGTCCGGAAAAACTGTATTCCTACATGGATTCATTCATTGATCTTCTCGGCAGCAAGCACAGAATCCTTACTTGGAACGCTCTGGCCATAATTGCAAATCTTGCTAGGGTTGATGTGGACAAGAAGTTTGACGCCATATTCGACAAGCACTATGGTTTTCTGAATGACGCATACATGGTTACGGTGGCAAATGTTGTTGGCAATTCGAGCAATATTGCTTTGGCAAAACCATACCTTATCAACAGGATAACAAACGAGTTGTTAAAAGTCGAAAACCTCTCGGTTACTCCTCATCTAACAGAGGAGTGCA
>DATEYW010000142.1:0-5877 GCA_035256045.1 Bathyarchaeia archaeon
GCGCGCTTTGGATAGAGTTAATTGTTTCGCTTCTCTCCTATTATTAGGAAATGGAGATGGACTCAATAAAGAGTGTATGTGCCATAACTTTATCAATATTGCTGATTGCAGCCACATCAGCGTTCATTTTCAGTGCTCAAGAAGCTAATGCGTTATTGAACATATTACAGGTAATTCAGAGCGCAAGTCTAAACTTCACAGAACAGCAAGTTGTAGGACTTGTTAATGGCTCAAGAGCATACAATTACGATTTAGAATTGGAGAACATAGCCTCCAGGCATCATGCCTTCCGTTCAGGAGGCTCTACAGGAGCAAACGAAACTGCGAACTGGATTAAAACACAATTTGAAAGTTTTGGACTAGTAACACATCTTGAGCCGTTCAGTTTCACAACATGGGATGTTTTAGACAGACCTTCGTTTCTAGTTGACGATGATGGAAACCAGAACACAACCATTGATCAAATTGTGATCTCTCCTTTCCAATGTGAGCATTTTAGTTGGCCAACTCCTGAGGATGGAGTTTTCGCTGATTTAGTAATTCTTCCTCTACCCTCTGCTGCTGACCGTTCTGAGATTGGATTGAGACCGATAAACATGACAGCATGGAATGCTGTAGATACCACTGGGAAAATTGTTCTAATTGGTAGAGAAGTTCGTATGAGCTCTAGCTGGCATCAAACATATGTTAACAGAATAACTGCACAGCCGCCAGCAGCAGTTGTGTATACTTGGTGGTATGACTGGATGTCGTATGTCCCAGACTTCTTTAATTCAGCAGGCGGACGACCACTCGGCGACTATGGACCATACTACTGGAATCTGCATGTTCCTCTAGGCTTTGTCAACTATGAAGATGGCTTATGGATTAGAAACAGAGAAAACACAATAAACGTGTATGGGCATGTCTCTATTAGGGCAGTCATCGGCACGGGAACCCATTATAACGTAATTGGAAAAATCAACGGATACGAGAACCCAGAGAAACAGGTTATCATTTCAGGACATTACGACACTGTAGTGAGCAGCGGATTCTGCGACAACGGCGCAGGAACAGCAGGAGTAATAGAACTTGCCAAGGTCTTTTCCGACATCTTTAATGAAGGAATCTATAAACCTCACTATACCCTTTTCTTTGTAGCTTTCGCAAGCGAGGAACTGGGTTTAGTCGGCTCGATAAACTATATACGACAACACAAAAGCGAAATGCCAAACATCACCGCTGTCATAAATCTAGACGGCATAGGCAGCGACGACTTTCGTGTTACACCGACAAATCCTGCAAATGGGTTTGACTTAGACAAAGTCGTATTAGATGCTGCTGAAGACTTGGGAATTACTGCCGCTTCAGAGACGCCTGGAGCTTCAGATCACGAGTCATTTAGAGATCCATCTTGGGCTAACTACATCTACAATTTGAATTGGGGTCTCGAAGCAGGAATCTCTGACGCTACACCTGTAGAATCCAGTGCGTTGCTTATTTCACGTCCACTTTTCTACGATGAGACGCCATCTGGTTGGATTCACACATCTTATGATAACTCGACCTCTACTGAAACATTAGAATGGGTAGAGGTAGAAGACCTTGAAAACCACATTAAAGTTGCTGCACTCGCAATAGTGCGCATCTCACCTGACACAGGACAATTCATTGATATAGCATTATCAAACATCACACTTTCTGAGACCATAGTAGGGCAAGGGTACTCTGTGCCCGTTAATGTCACTGTTCAAAACCAAGGGGATTACAATGGACCCTTTAGTGTCACTCTTTACGCCAACACAACGGTGATAGATACGTTCACCAATATCACATTAACAAACGGAAGCTCCAGAGACGTCACCTTCTCTTGGAACACCACAGGCTTTGCCTATGGCAACTACACCATAAACGGTTACGCGGAACCAGTTCTAAATGAAACAGACACATCAGACAACAACTCTACCTGCGACTTTCCAGTTCACGTCGGTGTTCCAGGCGACATTTCAGGCCCAACGCAAGGCGTCTATGACGGAACGTGTAATATGAGAGACATCCAATACCTGATACTCTACTTCAACACGAATCCAAGTTCACCGAACTGGAAACCCAATGCCGACGTCAACAATGATGGAACCGTCAACATGCGAGACATCATAATTGCTATAATCAACTTCAACAAACACGAATGAGTTACAGCCGTGGGATGTTGGTTGGTTGGTTGTTGGGGTAAAGTTTTATCCAAAGCGCACGCGCTTTTGACTCTTCGTTTCTGTATGAGCGCTCTATTTTGTTATCAGCAAGCTGTCAGCCAGTCGTGTGAAATCCAATGGATAATAGTGGAGCTTGTCTTCTAGGTCTACGAGAAAACTTTCAGTCGCCTCAAGTTCAAGGAATTCAAACTGTCTAAACCATTCCATGAGTTGTGTATATTCCGAATAGTCTTTGTGGTATGATATGAATACCCCCTCATAACCCAGACCCATTCCTCTTTCTCCCATCACAATTTGATAGGGACCTTTGTTCAGAACCTCTTTGGCAAGTGCTCTTGCCTTTTCCTTTTGCTCTGGTGTGAGGGTCTTCTTAGTTTTTACGAGAGTGATAGCCATTATCCTGAATCCTATTTTCTGGAAATTAGGCAAGAGCGTGTAGTGTTCAACGTAGCCCTCTTTTTCGAGTTTCTTAATGAGCCTGCTGACGGTTGGTTGCGAAACCTCAAGTGCCTTAGCGAGCTCTCTGTCACTTCTTCGACAATTCTTCATGAGCTCGGAAATTAGTTTCACTCCTATAGCTTTCATTATCCATCATTTTTTCTTATTGGTTGTCACAGGATTTGAATCCATCGGTTCTTGAGAGTCTGTGCGGGCGCATTTTGGGAAAACGAATAACTCGCATCGGTAGGAGTTTGGCGAGAGCAAACGGTTCTTGATCCACAGCGTGCGCCATAAGTAGGGGTACCCCTGCTTAGTAGGGGTGGGTCTACCTAGTAGGGGTAGGTCTACTAAATTGTTCTTAGAAGGGTTCTCTCATTATGCCGTGGGCAAGCAACGGATCTGCGATGCGGTATTCGTTGTCTTCTTTCTCCAATAGTCCTGTCTTTGTTAGCCTGTTTAGTAGCTCTGTGAAGCTAGAGCTGGGCAGTGATCTCTTTTCGTCTATTTCTAGGGCGGTTTTTATTTTGGTCCAGTTTCCTTTTCCTGTTTTGGCTAAATAGTTCAGTATGATTCCGTAGCGGACCGAATACTTGACGATTTTGAGGGCTTCGGATCTGGAGAGTCTTCCTCCTTCGTCGACGACGTCGTCGACTGTCTGTTTGTCGCATTTTTTGGTGTCCCGCGATCTTGCTCCGAAAAGAGTTAGCCAGCCTATTACTCCGTCAAGTTTTTGGATCGCGTAATCTATGATCTCGTCTGTGCAGGATAGTTTGATTTGTTTGAATCCAGCTGTGAGGAAGGTTTTTGCCTCTTCTGGTTTGAAGTTTCGCATTCTGATCTCTACGTAGTGTCTTCCGTACAGGGGGGATTCGGGGGTTTCGAATCCGAGGAAATCGTAGAGTAGGCCGACTTCTGATCCGGTGAGGATTATGGTTATGTTTCGATTTACGTCTGCTATTCTTGCGAAGAGTCTGGGAATGTTTTTGTCTCCGCGAATGAGTTGCACTTCGTCGATGGCTAGTAAGAAATGCTTTTTCTGTTTTTTCGCCCACGTGTCGATCTTGTCGAACAGTTCGGTTAGGTCTATGCCTTGTTTGCTCCATTCGAAGGTCATCGAGGCTCCAGCGATGTTGACGCCTTTTACGTGTTTGAGCGTGTCCAGAATTGATGAGTGCCACTTCGTGTCCATTTTGCCGAATGCTGATTCTATCTTTCGAACGATTTCCGCGCGAGATGGACCAAGAGGTAAGTCTCGCATGTCTAAGAAAATGTAAGGATGATCAGTTTTGGAGAGGGCTACATCGACGAAGGATGTCTTCCCTGTTCGTCGAAGCCCTGTCACAACTATGATTGAAGCGTATGGGAGCACTTCTTCAAACTGTTTGAGTTCGGTTTCTCTGTTGAATAGGTCTTCTTTCTTGGTTTTTGGTCTGGGGTCGAAGTACAAGTAGGGGTACCCCTACTTAGTAGGGGTGGGTCTACTAGATAATTCTTATGACGGGTTCAGGAAAAGGAAGACTGACGGTTCTTGGGTGAGATCGAACTGGAACAGATCTTTGGAGCTTTCATGTTTGTTGGAGGGTTCCTTTGCCTTTTGAGTCGATGAGGACTTCGCCTCTTTCGATGTTTGGGACTTCGCTCATTTTGATTCGTCCTGTTAAAGCGATAAGCAGGTCGGTTTTGGAGATTATGGTGACGGTTTCGCAGCGTGTCTTGTCGAAGATGCTGTTGGACAGGATTATGTTGCGGATCTGTCTTTTCTGCAGGCTCTTTTTGCTTCTTTTATGCGGGATAGAATCGCCTCTAACGCTACTCAAAAGGCAGCAACTTTACAACATTAGTCAAAGAATTAGAAGTATTCGACGGTGCCTGAAACAGTGCTCTTTGCTGTGCCTCGCGAATCATTTCAGTGCTGCAAGTACTCTCGAGATTTCTTCTTTAGTGACTCCGATTGTTTTGGACACCTTGTCAAAATCCTCTTCTGTGAAAGACTGTATGGTTCTTCTTGCTTCTTCTCCAGGATAGATTGAAAACAGTCGGCTCTTGAGTTCTGACAGATTGGTGTCAGAGTACCAAAGAAGCTCGTAGATGTCAGCTATGTCTTTTGTTCTCTTGTGTTCTTTGTTCCGCGCGCGCTGCATGTTTTTCCACCTTCTCAAGCAGCTTTTCTGCGGCTTCGGTGCATACACCGCCTTCTTCGAATAGGTCAACAATCAGCTGTGGAATAGAAACGACAATTAGGTCTTGCCGCTTGATCGAATTGTAGAAGACGTGAGAGTCATTCATGAGTAGTCTCATATTACCTTTTCCAATAAGCCCGTCTGCGATTATGAGGTTGTGCCATTTTTCTTTGTCTTCAGTCTTGATGTAGAGGTCAGTCCGTGATGGGAAGAGGTAGTGCTGCACTAGGTTTTCGGCTTGATAAGTGGTGAGTGCATATTGTAGTTGTGTTTTCTTGATTAGGCTAATTGGATCTTTGCGCATGTACTCCTGCTTTTCGGGTTTGGTCTTCAAAGTGAGCCAATACTTCACGAGGCCAGAATAGTCTGTGACTGTTGTGTTCTTCACGAGTCTTGACTCTTCCAGTTTGCCTAGAAACTCGTGAAGCCAAGGAAATGAGCATTCTGCCTTCTTGGCCAGTCTATACTTTGTAAGTGTGCCATCTGGCTCGTTAAGGAGCACGCGTATCACACGTTCGCGGATAATGCCTCTTGTTTTCACATCTTCACCTGCGGTATATCGGTAACTCTTTGGGTTTAAATACATTACCGATATATCGGTAACTCACTGTCTTTAAATACCTTACCGATACATCCACATAGGCGAGCTGTGAAGACGGTCAAAGCTTTCGAGAATCTAACGTAGTCGCTAATTACTGGGATATTCCGCTGTTGAAGTGTTCTCCTTTAACTAGGTCGCGCATCATAGTTCTGAGTTGTGCAGGTAAGTAATAAGCGGAAGCGAGAGATTATTGTGAATCGTGAGTCATGTGCGCTGAGCGTTCTTGTTGCACTGTTGCTGTTGGCTTCGGCGTTCAGTGTCAAGGCGTTTGTGGGAGTTTCGTTCAGTCAAGACGACGTTGGAGTGCTTCGGCCTTTCTGGAACGTTACTTACGGTGGGGTTCGGGCTGATGAGGGTTGGGGGGTTGCGGTTGATGGTTTGGGCAACGTGTTTTTTACTGGTTTTGACAGAATTGCAGGTTTTACTGCCGACGTGTTTTTGCGAAAGCTTTCGCCTGATGGTG
>DATEYW010000143.1:0-2098 GCA_035256045.1 Bathyarchaeia archaeon
TCTTTGTCGGTGACCACTCCCTTTGGAGGATCAACGATCTTTTTGAGAGTGATTGGAACATGATCCATACGGTAAGCTGTTCCACGAGTTTCTATTCCCACGAAAGCTGATGGGAAGATTACGTCAGCCACTTGGCTCGTAGCGTTCATGTGTGGGTCAATAACGATCAAAGGGTTTTTCACAAGATGTTCAGCGGCCGATTTTGGAAAGTTTGAGACTGGGTCTGAAGCGATCACTAAAGCCGCATCCGTGTCTCCTCTCATCAGAACGTCCACTGCGGTTGTTTCTCCAGGATTATACCTCGGATAGCCAAGCGAAAAGTCTATCGCGTAAGGATAGCCTGTCTGCCAAGTGAATACCGTGTCAGAACCTGAAACATTGAAGTGCCCACGCATAGGCATTATGGCGAATTTGGTGCGTGCGTTCAGGTCTCTTGTAAGAGAGATGGCAACATCGACGTTTCTCATTTTGCCCTTACTCATAGTTAATCCAAGGCCGAAGAAGATCACTCCGAAACTGCAACTGATCATCGCGTCTACAACATCTTCCAAGTACTCCACAGGGACACCCGCAACCTTGTCAACCTCAAGTTCGTGGTCTCGAACCAATGCTCTCAAGGCTTGAAGAAGCTCGTAGTCCTTGTTCGGTTCAACTTGAATGAAGTAGTCAGCAGCAGCGGCTGTTTTGGTTTTCCTTACGTCTACAACGATGAGCTTTCTGCCTCCCTTCAAGATAGCTGGACAAGGTGGCTGTTGACTGGTTGAAGAAGGAGTCACATCCTGATGCGACTGCGCCATTTTCAAAGCGCGCTCAACTTTCTTCCTGCCTGTTGCGGCCTTCGTTCTAGTAACGTATTCTTTCCATTCGCTTCTCTCAAATTTCCCTTCAGAGAAACTAGTGTACCTTTCAATGTGCCTAGGATGTGAACTCCAAGGATCGCTCGCCCAATAAACGATCAAGTCCGCCCTGTGCCTGATCTGCCCCAACGTACACGTTGGAATCCCTACATCTTGGATACCTAACACAGACGGCCCATGGCAGACCGTTGAAGTATTATCGAGCACGCCCCCAACTTCCTCCGCCAGCTCAACACCCACGCTGTTGGCTTCACAACTTGTGGAGCTCCAACCGTAAAGCAAGGGGTATTTCGACGCAGATAGGATTTGGGCAGCTATTCTTACAGCTTCTTCAATCGAGACTTCAACCATTCGCCCGTTCTTTCTGACCAGAGGTGCGTTTACCCTGTGCCCTCCATAATTGAGAAACTTGGCTTCGCACATTGCGCATCCATTTTTTACTTTGACTATTCTTTCGTTTTCAACTGTCAATTCTATGTCGTCGCAAAGACAACCGCAAACTGGGCAGGGCACGGATTTGACGACTGGCATCTCACTCCTTCCTGAATTGCTGAATCAAGAGTTCGCGCAAACCGAGCACTTGTTTCCCTGGAGCAGGTTCGATGCTGGCAGAAATTCCCTTGTAAGAGGGCATGCCGATGTCGTCAGTTTCAGGGCTAACGATGATGTTGGCCCATGGGCCGTAAGGTATGAAAACCACGCCTGGGTGTGAACCTCTTGGCGATTTCAGAGCTCTTAGCACAACTGAACCATGTTTTGTGGAGACGCAGATATTCGCGTTGTACTTTATGCCAAGACGTTTGAGGTCATCTGAATCTACAAAACAGACAGCTACATTTTTCATGTATTCGTCAGAGGATTTGCCATGCTCCTTCCCCGCGCCTTGGTCGATTGTCCGACCTGTGAGAAGAGTTACACTTAGCTTCGAGGCTTTTGCCAACAAACAATCACACGCTTAGTCAGAGTCAGTTGTGGCTTTGAGGTACTCTGAAGGATGTTGGAGTCTTTTTAAGTTAACTGAGCCGAGACTGAATATGAAACGTCCCTGTGTGCAAGGAGCTCTTTCTGTGTGCAGCTTGTCGGATCACTTTTCTTTCCATAGCGCGCGCTTTACTTCAAATGAAATTCCATCGACAGCTTTGAGCTTGTCATATCGCTTTACTAAAGAGCCCACTTCTACAACGGCTTTCCCCATCATTTCTCCACCAAAGATAATCACGAGGTTATTTTGTTTCAAATTT
>DATEYW010000144.1:0-5310 GCA_035256045.1 Bathyarchaeia archaeon
CGAGCACAAGGAGAAAATCCAGCGTTTGCTCAGCGGTTTTCTTGAAGCCGAAAGGCGACTTGAGCATGATGGAATCGTGTACAGCGACAAGTGCTACATCAGAATCTCCAGACAATTTGTCGAGAAGGCCAAGAAAAGGAAAGTTCGTTTTACAAATCTTTTCAGAACAGGACAACGGGCTTTGTTCACAGCAGCTCTGGGCATTTTTCCACAGATCTTTGATGCAGTCATGCAAAATCGAGGAGGTTTCCTCAGGCTCCAAAGAGCTTTCGGCGATGAATCGAAAATCATGCAGGGCATCGAAGATCCAGAAAACTACGTATACATTCCTACGGCGACAGGACTGGTGTCACTTGCAAATAGAATGGACATCGCGGCTTTTGCCAGGAAAGCATTGTCAGCGGACAGAAATGCTCAGGCTAGGATCAAGAAAATCGGCGGCATTCTTAATGATGTCTACACGGTTGAGTTATTGACAAAGAACGGACCTAAAAAGGTGATAGTCAAGCGGTTCAGAAATTGGTCAAATTTCAAGTGGTTTCCGCTTACGTTATGGTTTGTTGGAACGAGGACGTTTGCAGTGGCAGGCATATCTAGGCTGGAGAGGGAATGGGCCATAAACCGCCTCCTAGAATCCAACGGTTTCGCTGTCCCCAAATTACTGCATGTGAGTCCTAGTGAACGGTTAATAGTCATGGAATACGTCGAGGGAGACAACTTAAACAAAGTTGTAAAACACGTTTTAGGCACGAAGACTAATGAACATGTGAAAGAAGACTTGAATGTCATCGAAAGAGTAGGCACCGTTTTTGGGCGGGCGCATTCATTCAACATTGCCTTGGGAGACACTAAACCAGAGAATGTCCTCATCAGCAAAAACTCTGAAGTCTACCTGATGGATTTTGAACAAGCCAGCAGAAATGGCGATCCGAATTGGGATGTGGCAGAGTTCATTTACTACTCTGGGCATTACGCTTCGCCTTTGATAGATGTTGGCAGGCTTCAACAGTTCGCAGAGGCTTTCATAAAGGGTTATTTGGCGTCTGGAGGAAAATCCAATGTCATTAAGGGTGCAAGTAGCGCGAAGTACACTAAGGTGTTCAGCGTGTTTGTCTTTCCCCATGTGATGCTTACTCTCTCAAACATTTGCAGAAGAGTAGATGAATTGAAGGTGTAGCCGTGGTGAAGAGCGACACGAGTCTTGTCTTCTACGGTGGAGTGAATGAGATTGGCGGAAACAAGATACTCTTGAAAGATGGAGACACCAGAATTCTTTTTGATTTTGGAATGTCCTTTGGAATGAAAAAGAGGTTTTATTCCCCCCCGTTTCTTTCGCCAAAAAGCGAGAAGAGTCTTCAAGAGTTCGGGATTTTGCCAAAACTCGACGGAGTCTACAGGTTTGATGAAAGAAAAGCCGACATTGACGCGATCTTTCTCTCCCACGGCCACTTAGACCACTGCGCCTACCTTTCCTTTACGAAGCGTGAAATCCCAGTCTACTGCGGTGAAACCACCAAGATTATCCTGCAATCCCTAGGAAACGTGCGACGCGCCGACCTAGAGTTCGACGTTCGAGGATTGAATTTCAACACGTTCAGAACTGGAGAATGCATCCGCTGCGGAAGCGTCGAAATCAACCCTGTTCACGTAGATCACTCGATTCCGGGAGCTTACGGTTTCATCGTGCACACATCAAACGGATCATTTGCCTACACTGGTGACTTCAGACATCATGGCGCAAAGAGTGAGATGACCGACGACTTCGTTGAAAAAGCTTCCGAAGCTGCAGTAGAAACGATCATCACCGAGGCAACAAACATGACCGGCGCTTCAGTGTCATCTGAAGGCGAGGTCGAAAACAAACTGGACGCAATCGTCGGCCAAGCGGATGGAATAGTGCTTGCAGAGTTTGCATATGCGGATGTTGATCGATTCAACAGTTTCTACCGAGTTGCCAAGAAGAACAAGCGATGTCTCGCGATTTCACTTAGACAGGCCTATTTGCTTGAATGTCTTCGTGCTGATAAGGGGTTGAAGCTTCCAAGCCTCAGTGATGAAAACATACTGCTTTTTCGAAAGTCGAAGACCACGAGCTACAAGTGGGAAAAAGAACTGGCTGAAAAGTACCCTGAAAAAGTGAAAGGAGCCTTCGAACTTTCGAAGCAACAATGCAACGTTGTCTTGGCAATGTCTTTCTACGATCTTGAAGAGCTGGTTGAGATCCGACCAAACGCTGGAAGCTGCTACGTGCTATCCGCGTCTGAGCCTTTCAACGAGGAGATGGAGATAGATTTTGAAAGACTGATGAATTGGCTCGATCACTATGGATTGCCACAGTACCACATACATGTCTCGGGACACATGATGCCACTTCAGCTGAAATCAACGTTGGAGAAAATCGATGCAAAAACCATCTTTCCCGTGCACACCGAAAACGCAATGCTTTTCAGTAAGTTCATGAGAACAACGAAAGGAAAAGTAGTGCCTACCGAGAAAGAGAAGGAATACAGGATCTGACCCAAAGATCTGACAAGAGCTTTTGTTTTCAATGAGACAAAGAGTTTTATTGTCAAAGACGGACAGTATCCGTTGGAAGTGGTGAAATGCCGACTGCGTTTGTTTTAATCAATACTGAGCTTGGTTCAGAAATGGACGTGCTGAAGAATTTGAAAAAAGTGGGCGGCGTCGAGGAAGCGCATGCCGTCTACGGGACCTATGACATCGTCGTTCGAGTCAAGGCTGAAACTATGGATAGACTCAAAGAGACTGTGTCATCTCACATCAGAAAGGTCAAAAATGTTCGAGCGACTCTGACTCTAATGTCCTCAGAAGATGCAAGGTAGCTTCTATATCCCACTTTTTTGTCTTTTCATTCTGAGTAATTTCCGAAATTCCAGGATTCTTCTTTCTCGTAGATGCTTCTAAGAACGTCTGTTGCCTTTTGCTGATCGATCATGAACAGCAGTTTTGCGATGTGTTTGCATAGCCTTTTCGTGGACATTATCTTTCCCCAGTCAGCGCAGTCATGAAGCAAGCTTTTGTTCTTCATGTCTACCATTATGTGATAATCTCTCACAGCTGCTTCAATTTCATCTTCGGTTTCTTTGATCATTCGCACTTCGTTATCCGCTATCTGTTGTGCACGTTTCAGTCGTTCCGGTGAAACAAGAAAGTTGATCAGACTACTGAAGTCCATTTTCTTCGGCGGTGAGAAGGCTTCGAGAGTTGAAAATGGTAGTTCACCGGATTGCTTGCGATATTTTTCCACTCGGTTTTTCGCCTCTATCTGCTTTGGTTCGATGATTCCCATCATCTGCATTATTTGCAGGCAATTTTCAACTGCATATCCGTGATAGTGGTTATTGAAGTAGCCGAAAACCTTGTCAACCTTTTCTGCAATTTCGGGCAGTTTGGGAGACCATTGCCGCAATTCTTCCGCAGTGTATCTGTAATCGTACCAGGGTCCCTTGCCATGACCGTGCCATCTGAAATAGGCAATGTCGGAAGTTACATGAATTTCCGGCGGCAATAATGGTTCATCGACGACTGTGTATGCCACTTTGTATTTTTCGAGGAGTGCAAACGTATCGTCTCTCATCCATGAAGGGTGACGAAACTCAACTGCGAATCTGACGTGCGTCGGTAGAAGCTTAAAGAAATCCTCCATTTGTTTAGGTCTGTAATCAAATTTTGGCGGCAACTGGATTAACACGCAGCCAAGTTTGCCGCCTAGAGAAAGAGGTTCCATGAGCTGCATGAACGTTTCAAGATCCTTTTCTATTCCTTTCGCAAGATCGAGTTTTTTCTCATGAGTTATTAGCCCTGGAAGTTTCGCTGCGAAAATGAAGCCTTCTGGGGAATATCTTGCCCAGCCCATAACCGTCCCCTTTGTAGGATAGCGGTAAAAGGTCGAGTCAATCTCAACGGTCTTGAAGACGTTGGAGTATGCTCGCAGCATGCTTTTGTCCATTTTCGTGTAGAAGGGGCCTATCCATTCTTTGTAGCTCCATCCAGATGTGCCCAAACACATCTTTTTGAAGATCTCACTCAATTGATTTTACTCCAACATTGGTTCTATTTTCTCGATGACATCTGCCAGGCTGTTGTACGTTCCTTCAGGCAGTTTATCCAAGCATTCGGCTGCGGTCAGTCGCTGAGTCTTGTTGAGATCAAACAATTTCCAACCTTGGCATTGCACGAGCTGCTCTTTTGTGGCTGGAAACTTCGCATCTTCTCTCAATACCTCTTCCAATGAGGCAATCCCAATAGAATTTGTCACCGACGGGAATTTCTGTGTTTGCTTGTAGGTCTTCATTCGGGCAGCGTCTTTGTACATCTTCACGTAGTGAAAGCTCATGACGATCTTTTCAGACTTCGAAACTGCAGCTTTTCGGTCGACTTCTTCCAGCTGCTCATCGGTTGGTTGATAGACGTTGTGCATTCCCTTGCCGAAGAGTCTCGTGTAGAGTATGTCCGTCTCGTAGGCAGGTTTCTCGCCTTTGGAAAGGTCAACCGAGTGAATCATATTGTTGTCCTGCATCACTCGCAGAAGGTCTGAGGGTAGTCCACTGCTCTGTGAAGCCGGCCTGATCTCAAATGCCAATCTCAGGCTTCCGAGACTTAGCGAGGACAGAGTCTGCTGTATGTGCTTGACTGATTCACCGCCTATTTTGAAAGACGGTGGAGCTTGGAGATGAAGGATTTCTGCCCTCAGTGCACTGCATATCTTTTTCATATTGTCAAAGGCTTCAAAAACTCTATTTTCAGGATTCAATCGATATGTGTGCGTAATCAATTTGTGTGCTCTCACGGAGAATTCAAAATCTCCAGGGACCAGTTTTCGCCAATTTTCAACTTTAGATATAGGCGGAATTTCGTAGAAAGTAGAGTTGACTTCAACGAAATTGAAAATCCTGGAGTAAGCCACGAGGGGTTTTAGCCTTGGTACTCTGAAGTATGCCCATCCTCCCGTGCCTATAAGGTATTCTTTCAATAGCATTTTCCCTTTAACAATCAACTCGTTAGACACTCAAAAACGTTGAGCCTGCAATCCGATAACGAGCTTATTGTCAATACTGACCTACGATCCTTAGGCATTCTAGTGTTGGATGATTCACAATCTATAATTGTCTGCATGAACTCTCGATACTCACGATGCCTATGACAGACTCCACCCGTCAAGATCGCCGAGCACAAGTGCTCTTCCATACGGTTGGCCTAAGCTGCATAGGCGGAGCAATATTCCTGCAGATTCTAGTGTTCACTGACATACTCACAAACGGTTACTTCATGGCAGTTGAGCACAACTTT
>DATEYW010000145.1:0-6267 GCA_035256045.1 Bathyarchaeia archaeon
GAGACGCATAACAACACGGTCTATTGTTTGGGCTCGGTATTGAACCATGTCATGATGCATCAGTCAGTAATAGGCTTGGAAACAATCAAGCAGTTCGACATGATCGATGAAAAGCCAGATTTGATCGTAGGTTGTCTAGGCGGTGGCTCAAATTTCAGCGGCATCGCGCTTCCATTCGCGGGTGAAGTTCTTAAAGGCAAAAGAGAATGCGAGTTCTTGGCTTCACAATCTATGGCAGCACCCAACCTTGTCAAGGGTGAGTACAAGTACGACTTCGGAGACGTTGCAGAACATACTCCGCTTTTGAAGATGTTTACTTTAGGCCATAAAACCGACATGAACCCTATCAAAGCAGACGGACTTAGGTACCATGCAGCAGGACCTATCGTAAGCTTACTGCGCAAACACGACATAGTCAAAGCAGTCGCGTATCCCGAGAACGAGAAAACAATCTTTGAAGCTGCTAGACTGTTCCTGCAGACGGAAGGTTGGTTGCCTGCGCCAGAATCAAGTTACGCAATTCGTGCAGGAATAGATGAGGGTTTGAAAGCCGAGAAGGCAGGCAAAGAAAAGACGATCTGCATGAACATCAGCGGTCACGGATGGTTAGATATTGAGGCTTACAGAGAGAAACTGGAGATCCCAGGCTGATTCTTCAGCTAAAACTGCTGGCCGTATTTTCCAGTTAACGGCACAAAGGCGACTCCGCCCAGATTCTCTTCTTTTGTCTTGCCATCCCTAGTCTTGGTCAACTTGATCAAATTCTGAAACAATGAAAGACTACCCACCGGAATCAACATTATTCCTTCCGGTTTCAATTGTTCAACAAGAGGTTTAGGGACACTTGGCGCAGCAGCAGTTGCGAGAATTCGGTCATAGGGCGCCTTCTCAGGGTATCCTACTGACCCATCCCCATGAATTATCGAAACTCTGTCGCCGTAGCCGCTGTTCATTATGTTTTTCCTTGAGAAATCAGACAAGCCCTGCACTATCTCTACGGTGTACACGTGCCCCCATTCACTTCGCGGTGCGGTTCTAGGTGCTACAAGGTCGGCTATCGTGGCAGCATGCCATCCTGAACCTGCGCCCACTTCCAATACTTTGTGGCCAATTTCAAGCTGCAGGGCCTCATTCATTATTGCAACCATGTGCGGTGCGGAAGCTGTTTGCGAGAAGCCTATTGGTAAAGGAGTGTCAACTGCACCGTATGAGCGCATGTTTTCAGGAAGAAACTTCTCACGTGGGACTCTGCGCATGGTTTCGATGACTCTTGAAGAACGGAGGACGCCTTCTTTTATCAGGTTCTGAATGAGTTTATCCCATTCGGTAGCTTCCACGAGATGCACCGAAGATAAACGGGAGCTGCTTGTTATTAACATATTTGAATTCTGGAGATCAGCTTGAGAATAGATTGACTTGCATTTTCTCAATTTCTGTTTCTGGGGAAAAAAAGGCTCTGTTGAATTGTTTGGATCTGAACCGGCGTTGTCTACTTGACTGTTACCGATTTGGCCAGATTTCTTGGCCTGTCAGGATTGTAACCTCTCTCTACAGCCATGAAATATGCTAGCATTTGCAGCGGGACAACATAGGGCACAGGCGACAGGACTTCAGGTATGTCCTTTGGTACTTCAATGTAGTCGTCGGCCAGCTTTTTGATCTCCTCGTCTCCTTCTTCCAAGATAGCGATTATTGATGCGCCTCGTGCCTTCATTTCCATGATGTTTCCAATCAGTGTTCTATGAGTTCCATCTCTTGCGCAGATGAAAACCACTGGAAACCCTTTTTCAACGAGGCTGATCGGTCCATGTTTGCTTTCTCCTGCAGGAAATGCTATGGCGGGTATGTAGGCGATTTCCATCAGTTTGAGTCTGCCTTCATAAGCTGTTGCCGTGTTTATTCCTCTGCCTAAGAAAAAGAAGGCTTTTGCATCTTTGTACTTTCGGGCTATTTGCTTCGTTTTTTCCTCTTGCTTCAGGATGATCTCGTCAGTGATATCTGGCAATTTCTTGAGTTTTTCGGCCAAGTAATCCATCTCATCCTGTGAAACCTTGCCCCGTTTTTTTGCCAGCCGCAGGGCCAGCTGTGCCATTACCGAAAGCTGCGAAGTGAATGTCTTTGTCGCTGCTACTCCAATCTCTGGTCCTGATTGCTGGCCGATATAGACTCGTGAAATTCTGGTCAGGGTTGATCCCATGGCGTTGGTCAGTCCCAAAATCGTGGCTGCCCGCTCGCGCGCAGTGTTGACTGAGGCCAGAGTGTCTGCGGTCTCTCCAGATTGGCTTACTGCCAAGATAGTGCTGTCGATGTTTACTGACTTTCCACATTGTTCTACGAATTCAGAGGCTATTATCGGGTAAGTGGGCAGAAATGCAAGTTTGGAAAACATGTATGATGCCGCTAGGCATGCATGATAAGACGTGCCACAAGCTACTAGGTATACGTCTCGTGCACGATCTAGGAAAGTTGACATAAGGTCTGCATAGTGTTCCTGAACTCTGAGAGTGTTGCGAAGACATTCAGGTTGTTCATGAATTTCTTTGATCATAAAATGCGGGTAACCTTGCTTGACAGCCATTTCAGGGTTCCAATCAATGATTTTGGGTTCTCGGGTGACGGTTCGCAAATCTGAGATTTTCCTGATTTCAGCTTTTCCGAGCGTTATTGTTACAATTTCTCCGTCATCAACTATCAATGCCTTGTTGGTCAGGGGTAGAAAGGCTGGAATATCCGAGGAGAAGAAAACGTCATTCCCGTTTATACCGATGACGAGTGGGCTCTCGTTTCGAGCGCAAACTATCTTGTCAGGTTCTTTTGACGAGATTACGGCGATGGCGTAGGACCCTTGGAGTTTTTTCACAGTTTCTGCCACTGCGTCAACCAAACCCAAGGAAGGATTGTTTTTGAGGATTTCTTCGATGAGGTGAGGAACAACTTCCGTGTCCGTTTTGGACTTGAAGGCGTGTCCGCGATTTTCAAGATCGACATGCAGCTCATCGAAATTTTCGATAATTCCATTGTGGACGACTGCAATCTGTTCATCGCAGTCAGAGTGTGGGTGTGCATTCACCTCCAGAGGAGCACCATGCGTCGCCCATCTTGTGTGTCCGATGCCTATGCTTCCCGGCAGATCATCCAGGTTGCGTCGTCTATGGACGTCGTCGATTTTTCCTTGGTCTTTTTTTATGTAGAGTCTGCCTTCGTATAACGTGGCTTCTCCGACAGAATCGTAACCTCGATATTCAAGCCTCTTTAACGCAGCGTGCACGATTGGAGCGGCATTCTTGTCTTCTAGAATACAGCCAAATATTCCACACATTCAGAGACCTCGTTCTTCTCGCGGTAAACCCTATGGGAACTGTTTTGCCGTAATAAACATTGTTAATAGATAAACCTGAGTTCTAACAGAATTTCTTGATCAATTCTTTGAATGACGACATGAAACAGCTCGTTTGTTCTTCGTGGTTTTTCTTGAGCGTTAATAAAAAAGTTATAAAGGTTATCTTTATTTCTATTCCTTTGGCACGGATGAATCTTGGATAAGAAACTACTCTTGAGGGACGATGGAAAGACCCAGAAAGTCAAAGATATCATGCTTGTAGACGACCCGCAGAGGCTGAAGTTGATATTTAACAAGTTGAGTTGGAGAATTTTACAGATGCTTTCTGAAAAAGAGATGTTTCCTCTTGAAATAGCGAAAGCATTGCAGATTCACGAGCAGAAAGTCTACTACCATATAAGGAAACTGGAGAAGGCGGGCGCAATAGCTGTAGTGAGAGAAGAAGTCAGAAAAGGTGCCACAGCCAAATACTTCAAGGTGACCTCATCGGCTTTTGGGATAGATCTTCCTCAGGGGTATAGGCCGATCAGGAAGTTTTCGCTTCTGAGTATGGAAGACAAGGTGCACACTCTTTTCAGAGAGTTTATCCGAGAAGACGGTACTTTCGAGGGAAAAATAGTCGTGGGCAGCCCAACTCCTCACGGCCCATTCAAGACAAGTGCAAGAGATGGTCATTACGCTTCACACCTTGCTTTCTTCCTCGGCCAGTTTGTTCAAATGCCAGACGAGTTCGCGATAAAACTCGATGTGGATGTCAAGGCTGAGAAAGAAGAGAAGAACAACCTGATACTTGTCGGCGGTCCAGGAACAAACCTGCTTACGCAAGAGGTTAATGAATACCTTCCGATAAGATTTGATATGCGCTCTTCAGCAGAAGGTTTCCTCTTCGGCGGACTTGTTTCAAGAATAACCTCAGCTGTGTACACCGCTGACAATGTCGGTCTGGTTGCCAAAATCATCAATCCATGGGACAACTGCAAGCGGGTGATTGTGCTCGCAGGGAACAAGACCGTGGGCACGAAGGCTTGCGTGCTGGCGCTGACGAATTTCTGGAGTAGAACCTTGAAAAACTACAAAGGGAACGAAACCTTCGCAAAAGTCATTCAAGGATTCGATTTGGACGGCGACGGCAAAGTTGACTCAATAGAGGTTCTGGAATAGTTTGTGTTCTAAGGAGCTTGTCGAGGTTATTTTTGCTAAAGGACATGAAAACATAATGGCCACACATCAGACAACTCTCGAAATCACAAAAGGTACACATCTGACAAGAATGGGAGACTGCATCATCGCTGTAGGTGCAGACAAAGCTATCCAAGACCTCAACATAGAATTCAGGAAAAATCTTGCAAAAGACGCCTCAAGGCTGACCCTATTGATCGAGGTGGGCGGCATAACTGAGACTTTGAATGCCTACGGAAGCCCAAATCTGATACTTGAACATCCTTCCGACATTGTCGTCAGAAAAGGCACGTATATCTGCGATCGGACTTTGGCGATACGAGCTGACAAAGCCGCGCGTGAGCTTTCGAGAGAACTCGTCAACCAGCTGAGAGACTCGAAACAGAAGGTCAAGATTACTCTGAGTCTGGGTGTCTAACGAATCTGCGCGTCAATAACAACCTGCCATTCACGGGGAGCGGTTTCTCGAACCGTTTTGGACGAGAAAAACGCTTCCACTATTCGTCCCGACTCTTCTACTTTCTTTTTGAATTCGAGTTTCTTCTGCTCCATCGAGCTGGAAGCATCGATGAAACTGTAGAAATGTATCATGCCCCCGCTCGGTTTCAACGCTTTGCAGGCAGCGTCAACGAATTCAATGGCTCTTTCAGGCAGATTCATTATGATGCGGTCAGCAATCCCCGCTAGTCTCTCATTTACGATTTGTTGTGCGTCGCCTGATAGAACGCGGATTTTATCCATCACTTTGTTGAGTCGAATGTTGAATCTCAAGTAATCTACCGCAGCGGGATTTGCGTCGACGGCGTAGACCTGTACTTTCTTATGAGTTTTGGCTATGAGTATAGCAAATGGGCCAACGCCTGAAAATGAATCTATGACTGTTTCTCCTTCTTGAACCATAGATGCAATTCGTTTATGTTCGTTTGAAAGTCTAGGTGAAAAATAGGCTTTTGCAACGTCTACCTTGAATTTGCATCCCGATTCTTTGTGGATGGTTTCAGTCGAATGTTCTCCAGCTATTACGTTGAATTCTCTCAGTCTGTAAGTTCCGCTGACAGCACCTGCTTTGGCTAGAACAGTCCGTACGTTCTTGTGTGCCTTCATAATTGCTTGGCCAACAATCTTTTTGTAAGGCTCAAGCTCAGACGGGATCTCGATTATGGCTATTTCACCAATAAAGTCGACAGCATGTGGAAGACTGGCTAGAAGATGAGGAGGCAATTGTGATTTCAGCTGTTCATGAAGCTTGGGCTCTTCTTTTCTTTGGGTGAATCGCTGATTTAGGATTTCAAAATCGATTCCATCTTTTCTCAACGTTTCCAAGGCGTTTCTTGAAGGCTGCTTGAGGAGAGGGATGTAGAGGAAAACCTCATCTTTTTGGATTTCCAATTTCTTGTCGATCAGCTTTAAACGATCCGTGAGAACGATGGTTTTTTCTCCTTGCAGTTTTGGAACCTTCATGGATACGGCTCGTTTCGTCATATTATCCCACATTCTGTTTGACTGCCGTGGCAACAGTGTAGAAAAGAGTCATTCCGACGTCCGTCAAAGCATATTGTTTCTTCGTTTTTGCGCTGGCGTTCTGAATGAGGTTCTGAAGAGTCTCGAATGAAACATCAAAATATCTTCCCTTGTCCTCGATCAGTGCTTCGTAGCTTTTCTCGTATCCGATGGTCTTCACTCTGACTGCGTGAAAACCATTATTTTCAATTAGCTTCTTGATTTCTGACGCTTTGTAATACCTTGCA
>DATEYW010000146.1:0-3065 GCA_035256045.1 Bathyarchaeia archaeon
TTGAGAAACGAACATCTGGAACTCGAATGTGAAAAAATCGGAAGAAACTATGACGACATAGAAAAAGCCGTCATATTCCGCCTGATGCTCGCCGAAAACAAGAGCGGCTTAGACCGCGAGATGATGAAATGGCTTCCTCCAACGGTTTCTCGTCAGCAATATGAACAGGCAATTCTCTGCTGCACTCCTCAAGAATGTACATCAACGATGGGCGAATATGCAGATGCAGGAATAACTTACTTCTACTTGGATTTCGTAGATATTTCAACCCTTGGAGGTTTGCGACTTTTCGCAGAAACCGTAATGAACGACATATGAGAAATGCCTGCCTCTTCCCCATTCTGATCCAAAGAATGCCTGCGACATTCATGATGAACCCTTCAGGCAAGACAACTACCGACTTATTGAATTCCCTCAAACCATGTTGAATACACCATCAAGACTCGTGCCTGCAAATAGTTTTTCGCTGTATTCGAACCAAAAACACCCTACCTCCCTAGGCTTCTGAGGCAACGGTGCCGATTCAGCGCACTAGCTTGATAGCAGTTGCTTTCTCAACTGCTCGGTAAGTCGATGAGTGATCTTCTGCTGACCTGGACTAAGTTTCACAGGAAATCGAGGAGCACCTGCCAACTGTTTATAGACTTCAGGCATACATGAGAAGTTCTCCCGAGTGGTTCTTCTTATTTCTTCGAGCTTTGGCTGTTTTCCGATGACGTGTCCCCCTTCCATCATCTTCATCAAGAGCTGCTCTCCTTCCACCTCTTCATTTTCAAGACCGATGATGTCTCGAACGTACCGTCCTTTCGGGTCACTCTGTCTGAAAATCTGTTTTTTCCCCGGGAAAGTTATTTTACCTTTGCTTAGTTTCATGGCTGGAACGAACGTTCCGTTTTCAACAATGCCGGAAAGTTTGTACACTACATCAACGTAAGGCCTGTCAAAAGACGTGCTCATCCTCGTCCCAACACCAAAAGCGTCGATTGGGGCGCCTGCATTCAGCAGATCCGTTATCGCATATTCATCCAGGTCTCCGCTCGCGAAAATCTTGACGTACTGGAGACCGTGTGAATCCAGTATCTGCCTGACTTTCTTGCTCAACTCCAGCAAGTCACCGCTGTCAAGTCGAACAGCATTCAGTCTTTGACCCTGTTTCTCCAACTCTTTTGCGACGATGGCAGCATTTTCTGCGCCCTTCAAAGAATCATACGTATCTATAAGCAATGTTGAGTTGTGCGGAAACGTCTTAGCAAAAGCTCTGAAGGCGTCCAATTCTTGCTCAAAAGACATAACGTAAGAATGCGCCATGGTTCCGAAAATCGGAATGCCATATATCATTCCTGCCAGAACGTTTGAGGTTCCATCAGCTCCAACGAGATAGCTGCACCTGGCTGCTTTCATTCCCGCATCTGTTCCCTGAGTTCTTCTGAGACCGAACTCTATCACAGATTTGCCCTGCGACGCGCATATTACTCTCGACGCCTTTGTGGCCAGCAGGGTCTGGAGGTTAACCGTGTTGAGAATGAATGTTTCAACAAGTTGGGCTTCAATTATGGGTGCGGTGATTCGAATCAGAGGCTCGTCGGGGAAAACTACGGTTCCTTCGGGCACGGCCCACACTTCACCAGTGAACTTGAA
This sequence comes from Bathyarchaeia archaeon, assembly GCA_035256045.1. GTDB lineage: Archaea > Thermoproteota > Bathyarchaeia > Bathyarchaeales > Bathycorpusculaceae > DASPPK01. The sequence continues at coordinate 1,639 of DATEYW010000146.1, forward strand.
GGTCCTGAGATACTCAAGGAACTCTTCACTGAAGTTTTCTTTTCTCAAGTATTTGATTTGTTCCTCGTTGAACCTTACGGTTTCAAGATAATGCAACACTTGTTCTAGTCCAGCGAAAATGAAGTATGACCTGTTAGGAGGCAATTTTCGTATGAAAAGATCAAACGTTGCGGCTTCGTGTCTCTTGTCTTCAAAATAACTGGCGCACATCGTTAATTCATAGAAGTCAGTTAGAAGACTCATGTTTGTTTCGTTGACGAAATCAAAATCAAATGTCTTCATGCCGCGCACTCAGAAGCATTATTTTTGACTGTTCACTTTAACCTATCTCTCTAAGCACTGCCAAGTGTTTTTCCAGTGAACGTTTATCTGTCTTCTCTCTCACAGCTTTTCATCTTGAGTTGGGGAGCCACGCATGTCTATTTTATCAACCAACAAGCTCAGACGCCTTTCCCTCGGTTTCCCTACGTTAGATGATGTTTTCACAGGGTTCGAACTGGGCGATTTTGTCGTTATCCGGGGTAATGCGGCTTCATTCATGCTATCAGTTCTGTCCGTCCGCGCTCAATTACCCATCGAGAGCGGAGGCTTAGCTTCATCCACTGTTTTTGTTGATGGTGGAAACTCTTTTAGCCCTTACGAAGTTGCGGAGACCGCACGTAACTATGGTTTGGATTGTAAGACAGTTTTGGACAAAGTTTATGTTTCAAGAGCCTTCACCGCTTACCAGCTTTCATCTCTAGTTCTTGACAAAGTTTGTCCTGTTCTGCAAAAGACTAGGGCTAAGCTACTCATTGTTTCAGACATTACTGCTCTATTTCTCGATCGTGATATGCCAAAACTTGAAGGCCAAGAGCTTTTCATGAATCTCTGCTCAAAACTTTCTGAAATCGCTGCCGACAAACAAACTGTGGTTGTTGTCAGCTGTTTCCAGCGAAATCTATCTGAACAAAGTTTATTCTTTGAAGCTGCCCTATTCGGAAAGTCCAACATTCTGATCAAATTAAAAAAGAAAGGACAAGTCATGAGCGTTTCTCTAGAAGACCATCCTTGCGTCAAACCGTTCCGCATCGACCTTGCAGTTGACCCGCAGTACTCTTACGCACGTGCATATGGAGGTGCAAGTTTTGGGTAGAACTGTTCCATCCTATAGGCAAGCGTTAGAAGAGGAGATCCTGCGTTGGGAAGGCTTCAAAAGAGCGTTGCGAGACAAGGATGAAGACGCGTTCGACAGAATGATGAATGCATGCAGAATCTACGCGTCAGCTGGCGGCATGGCGACAAGGCCCATACTCACCGAAGCAATGTTCATGTCCATTCTTCTGAGTCAACGGAAAGAACTCATGGAGATTCGGGAAAGCCTTGAGCGACTTGAAAAAAGGCTTCGTCAAACTTAATCCCGTTCGAGGATGGCTTTTTGACGTTTA
>DATEYW010000147.1:0-5072 GCA_035256045.1 Bathyarchaeia archaeon
TCTTGTCTAGGTATTCAAAGGTCTTATGATCAGCTGCAAGTTGCTTCTTGCCTAAATAGATGTTCCCGGTGATTGCTGAAAGCTTGTTTCGAATATTATGTCGAGTCAATTGGCTGATAACGTTCAGTTTTTCATTCAACAGCTTCTGTTTCGCTAACATCTCTTTCATATTTTGCTCAGCTTGTCTAATTGATGTAGTGTCGATGCACATTGCCTGTACGCCTGTTCTTTTTCCACCCTCCTCCAATAAGCCTACAAAGGCGTCGCACTGGTGTAAACTTCCGTCCTTGTGGACGAAAGCGTACTGAATCTTCTTGGGCGCTTTTCCGCTTATTATCAGACCAAACAATTTGAGAAATTTTGGAATATCTTGGGCACGAAAGAACTTCAGTTTTGTGAAATGTTTGCCGACGATTTCATGTTCAGAGTAGCCTGTTCCCTCCAGAAGAGCTGCGCTGACTGAAGTGATTATGCCTTTCATGTTCATGTTCACTATTCCTACTGGGGCCAATTCAATGGTGAATTTGCATTCGCTATTATGATCTTCCAATGATCTCGCACTCTCCAAGTACAGATTGTCCTCTAGCTCGGACTTAAGCTCTGCAACCAACACTATAATCTTTGTGAAACCATAATACGTATCGAAAATAACAACACGCGCGCTAAATTCTCAGAGAGATGCGACTAGCGGATGCGCCTCCAATTAAACTATTTATACAACCTAAGCACAAGAATCAATCACTTGATATGGGAGGTGACATTCTGTGTTGTATTTGAGCAACTTCAAGGTGAAAGAAGGCAAGTTTAATCAGTTTCAAGCTTGGATCAAGGTAAACGAAAAGACTCTTGCGAATCTGGCACAAAAGGTAGGGTGGAAGTATCTCGGAACATTTTACTATGCACTGGGAACCGGAGGACAGGCAAACGGCTGTTTCTTGCACGAGTTCCAGAAGTATGGTGACATTGATAAATCGCGAGACCTGTTTGGTGATCCAACCGATGAAAAGATTGGCAAGGCGTTGATGGATCTTCTTGCTAGTGATCCGATGCATGATCGAATTCTACGACCGATAGGCGAAGCTCAGGTCTACAAATTCGTATAAGGACATCAACCGCACGCGCTATTTAGAAAAGAACACGTCAGGGTTCGGGCTATCTAGTCAGACGTTTCGGACATGTATTCGTTGAGTGAACGCGGTGCAAATCGAGAGCCATCTTCTTCCCTCAACATTTTCACCAGTGCTGAGGCTAATTCGAGATTTGTGAGAACCGGAACACCGTATTCTATAGCCAAACGGCGGATCGTATATTCGTCCCTTAATATGTCCTCTTGCTGTTCAGAAGTGTCATTCATTGGTATGTTAATCACCAAGTCAATTTTGCCTGTTCGAATATAGTCGGCGATGTTTGGTTTCTTGTCAGTATCTCTGACTTTGTGAAGTATCAATACATCCTTCTCCCCAGCTTCCATTATTGCTTGAGCAGTGTGTTCTGTCGCATAGATCTTCAGACCGATCTGCTTCAGTTGTCTTGCCAAAGGGATAATCTGTCTCTTCAGTTCCTTGCCGCCTACTGTTATAAGGACTGAACTGTGGAACGAAGGTATCTTGAATTCAGCTGAAAGAAGCGATTTTGAAAGAGCTTCTCCAAAGCTTTCGCCGAAGCATGCTACTTCCCCGGTGCTCTGCATTTCCACTCCCAAGACAGGGTCCGATCCGCTCAATCGCACAAAGCTGAATTGAGGAACCTTTACGCAAACATGTTTGATAGGGGGAAGATGACTTACTCCCAAGTCTTTCAATTTCTTACCCAACATCACTTGCGTCGCCAGCTCGATGAGATTCACGCCTGTGGTCTTGCTCACATATGGCATCGATCGTGATGCCCGCAGATTGCATTCAATTACATAGATCGTGCCGTTTTTCACGAGGTACTGGATATTGAATGGGCCTTTGATTCCCAGTCCTTTTGCAATTCTGGTCGTGTAGTCTTCAATGGTGTTCTCCAAATAGGCTCCAAGTGTTTGGGTGGGTATGCTCATTGTTGCATCTCCACTGTGGATACCTGCTTCTTCAATGTGTTCTATGATGGCTCCGAGCAATACTTCTTCTCCGTCCGAGACTCCATCAACCTCAACTTCCCTTGCATTTCTGATGAACTTTGAGATCACGACAGGATTCTCTAGGGAGACTTCCGTGGCAAGTGCAAGATAGTTTTTCAGCTCACTTTGCGAGTGTGCGACCCTCATCGCGGATCCTGAGAGAACGTAACTCGGTCGAATCAAGACGGGGTAACCGACCTTGTCAGCAAATGCCTTCAATTCATCGAGATCTGTGAACGCCTTCCATTCTGGCTGGTCAATCCAAAGATCATCCAGTAGGGCACTGAACTTCGCACGATCCTCCGCGCGATCTATGCTTTGGGCAGGCGTGCCAAGTAATTTGACACCTAAGCTGTCCAATTTCAACGCAAGATTGTTTGGAATTTGTCCACCTACACTTGCGATCACTCCGGACGGGCTTTCTTTCTCGTAGATGTCGAGTATGCGTTCCCTAGTCAGCTCCTCAAAGTACAGTTTATCGGACATGTCATAGTCTGTAGAGACCGTTTCCGGGTTGCAGTTTATCATTATCGCTTCTTTTACGCCATTCTTCTTGAGAGCCCAGATCGTGTTTACGCAACACCAGTCAAATTCCACGCTTGAGCCTATTCTGAAGGCTCCCGAACCGAGAACGATAACCTTGCTTTGGTTGGTTTTGAAGTTTATGTCATCTTCGTCTCCACCATAGGTGACATAAAGATAGTTCGTCTTCGCTGGCCATTCCGCTGCTAGTGTGTCGATCTGCTTTACGACAGGAACAATGCCGGCTTTCTTTCTCATTTCTCGCATAGTCAGTTCATCAGTCTTCAGGCAAATGGCATTCTGTTCATCTGAGAACCCTATTCTTTTGGCTTCTCTTATGAGAGGCAAGGTTTCTCTGTGGTCAAGTTTTGTGGTTCGGAGCCTCTTCTCCATATTGATAATATTCTGGAGTTTGTGTAGAAAGAAGTTGTCTATCCCACTGAGTCGATGTATCTCTTCGATAGATATTCCATTCTTCAAGGCTTTGATTATCTTGAATAATCTTTCATCGGTAGGATTGGCGATGGCGTCTCGAAGGATTTCGCGAGATTCAACGTGCTTTTCGTCATCATTACAGACAAGGCCTCTTTTTCCAATATCTAGCATACGAGCGGCTTTCTGCAAAGCTTCTTCGAGACATCTGCCGATCGCCATCACTTCGCCAACAGACTTCATCTGTGGTCCCAGATGTCTATTTACCTTGTTGAATTTTTGAAGATCCCATCTAGGGTACTTTACCACTACGTAGTCCAAGGCTGGCTCGAAACATGCTGTTGTGACCTTGGTAACTTTGTTGATCAGTTCAGGAAGGAGGTAGCCAACAGCAAGCTTAGCCGCAATGTAGGCCAGTGGATATCCTGTAGCTTTACTCGCTAGGGCGGAACTTCTTGACATACGTGCATTCACTTCTATTGCCCGATAATCAAAGCGTCTTGGGTCTAAAGCCCACTGAATATTGCACTCGCCAACTATGCCCAAGTCCCTTATGGCCTTAATAGACGCTTGGCGGAGTGAGTGGTATTCAAAGTTTGACAAAGTCTGAGAAGGAGCTACAACTATCGAATCCCCTGTATGGATGCCCATCGGATCGATGTTTTCCATGTTGCAGACGGTCAGGCAATTATCATCGCTGTCCCTCATGACCTCATATTCAAGTTCTTTCCATTGATCGAGATATTCTTCAACGAGAACCTGTGAGATCATGCTCTGCCCAAGGGCTCGAGACACAATGTCTCTGATCTCTGTTTCGTCATGCGCTATTCCCGACCCTTTTCCTCCTAGCGTGTAAGCAACACGCACGATGACTGGATATCCGATTTCTCCGGCTAAATTCACAGCCGCTTGAACACTAGTTGCCGAACCACTTTTTGGCACTGGAATTTGTGCTTTTATCATCGCTTGCTTGAAAAGCTCTCGATCCTCAGTATCCTCTATCGCTTTGATCGGCGTTCCTAAGACACTCACACCGAATTTGTCCAGAACGCCCTCCTTGAAAAGCTGGACTCCGCAGTTGAGGGCTGTCTGTCCCCCGAATCCAAGAAGTATTCCGTCGGGCCTCTCCTTTTCGATCACTTTTGCTAGATGTCTTGAGGACAGAGGCAGCAGGTAGACTTTTCCGGCAATGCGCGGGTCTGTTTGAATTGTCGCTATGTTTGGGTTGACTAGAACCGTCTCTATTCCCTCTTCTCTCAAAGCCTTAAGACATTGACTCCCCGAATAATCAAACTCCGCAGCTTCCCCGATTTTGATCGCACCGCTGCCCAGAACCAGAACCTTTCGAATCCACTCAAACTTGGGCATCCCTATCCTCCTTCAAGTTTCAAGAAGTCATCAAAAATGAACTCTGTGTCGAACGGCCCGGGCTCTGCTTCAGGATGCCATTGAAAACCAAATGCCTGTCTGCGTTTATGTTTTATGCCTTCCACTGTCTGGTCATTTGCGTTAATATGCGATAGGCACAAATCGGTTCCCTTTAAGGAGTCAGGGTTCACCGCATAGCCATGATTCTGAGTCGTAATGTAGCATCGCCGAGTTTCCAGATCAAGCGCCGGTTGATTCTGAGATCGATGTCCATACTTTAATTTGTAGGTATCTCCACCCACGGCGAGAGCCAGGATCTGAGCTCCCAAGCATATCCCCATCAACGGTACGCCCTCGTTAACAAGTTCCTTCGTGCAGACTGCAGTCTTGACGCACTTCTTGGGGTCACCAGGGCCATTGCTGATCACGATATGATTAGGCTTGAATTCGAGAATTTCTTTCGAAGAAAAATCGTAGGGCACTCTTACCAGATCAGTATGACGTCTGACAAAGCTTCGCAAGATGCCGTACTTCACTCCACAGTCCACCACGACGACCTTCCTGTTTCCGCCTACTGTATGAAACACTGGTTCTCTGACGGTGACTTCATCCACCAGATCTGTAGAATTTGGATCTTTGACCACTCTCA
>DATEYW010000148.1:0-3452 GCA_035256045.1 Bathyarchaeia archaeon
ATCTACTACTGGGTTGACAAACATGACCTCTCAGTGCCATCTGATGCTGGGTATGTAGGTCTCGTTGAATGTTCGAACATAACTGTTCAGAACATTAACGTCACCAACAATAAGCAAGGAATTCTACTTGCCAACACTACAAACTGCATTGTAAGCGGAAACAATGTCAAAAACAACGATTACGGCATCGATCTTGAACTTTCTTGCAGTGATAACAGTATTTCGGAAAACGATCTGGCAAACAATCGCAATGCCATCGTTCTTTCCTCTTCCAGCAACAACATGGTTTCAAAAAACAGCATGATCTCAGACAACCTCGATGGCATCACCCTCACGTTTTCATCGAGCCAAAACAGCATACTCGGCAACAGCATAACCGGTAACAATGGTTACGGCCTCAGCCTCGGGGTTTCCTGTGACAACAACAGAATATCACAAAACATCATAGCGAGCAACCACTATGGAATCGGTTTGGATTCTTGTTCAAACAACAGCTTCAACCACAACAGTCTCATTAACAACACTCAACAAGTGCAGTCTGAAAACTCAACGAACAAGTGGGATGATGGTTATCCTTCGGGTGGGAACTACTGGAGCGATTACGATGGAAACGACGTCTTCAGCGGGCCCTACCAGAATGAGAGTGGCAGAGATGGAATTGGAGACTCACCCTACGCCATTGATCTGAACAGCACAGATCACTACCCACTGATTAGTCTTTGGGCTCCTCCTGACATTGCGGTTACAAACCTGGCAACCTCAAAGACAGTCGTTGGACAAGGGTATGCCATAATGGTGAATGTGACGTTCGGAAATCGAGGCGAGAAGATTGAATCTTTCAACATGATCACCTCGGCCAATTCAACAGTCATTGATTCGGAGCCGATCACATTGGCAATGGTTAATCGGACGCTCGTTCTCAAATGGAACACGACTTCTTTTGCATTCGGCAACTACACCATGAGCGCATATGCGGAACCTTTGCCAGCAGAAACATCCGTTTTGGACAACACGTTCACCCTAAACATCGCGATTCACGTGGGTGTCCCAGGCGATGTCTCTGGTTCCACGCCGGGAGTTTACGACGGAACAACCAACATCAGAGATATTCAGTACTTGATCGTCCAGTTCGGCACTTTCCCAGTCTCCGCAAAGTGGAATCCGAATGCCGACATCAACGGAGATGGCAGAGTAGACATGCGAGACATACAAATAGCCATCCTCAACTTCAACAAACACGAATAGATTCCCCAACAAAAGTGGAACGGAATCCGACTTTGCCAAATGAAAAGTGGACTAAGAGAGGCAAAGCTGACCGTAAGACACTTTGCAATGCAACTGGGGTGGATCATGAAGACGAGTAGGCATATTGATTTGAACTTAAGCGTCGTGGGCCAGAAAAACGCGAGAGAATTCGGGATTTTGGTGCTCCGGCCGGGATTCGGACCCGGGTCCGCGGCTTTCTCCCCCTTCATCGAAGAATCGAGAGGCCGCTATACTTGACCGGACTATACTACCGGAGCACTGGACTAGACTACTTGCGCTTGCAGTATATTTTCATTCCGACATGCTCCACCATACTCGGATAGTATGCAGTCGCCCGTCAAGGTTCTTGATTCACTCTATTCAATAAGGTTCTTTATAATTGGGATCAAGTCTGCAGGCGATTCACTCAGGTAGTCGGCTCCGACATTAACCAGTTCTTCTTTTGATGCCAGTCCGCCCAGCACGCCTATGGCCCGAGTTTTGAGTGTATGAGCCACTATTATGTCTGAGATGCTGTCGCCCACAACTACTGCTTCTCTAGGTGTGACTTTCAACAATTCTAGAACCGCCTCTAGATGCAGTGGGTTAGGCTTGAATTTGGGCGCCAACTCTCGCGTAACGACTGCCTGGAAATAGTCATTCAATCCGTATTTGGCCAAGATACGATCTGTGGCCTTTTGACCGTTCACTGTAAGCAATCCGAGTTTGAGCCTCATTCTTCTTAACGTTTGAAGGTTTTCAAGCATTCCAGGGATCAGGCACGTTGACTCTATGTTCTCCAGTTCGTATTTGTCAAGAATGTCAAAAACGCACTTTCTGAGTTCAGCATAGGTTCTTGCTTCTGCTGGCTGAGCCTTGATGTAAGCTTCGAGCTTGTTGAGTGCTTCGAAATAACTCTCATTTGGCTGAAAGAACGACTGTGGAATGCCCTGGCCTATCAGGAACCGCGTCACTTCTGCCCGCGCTGCCTTGGAATTCACTTTGTACTCTACGATTGTTCCGTGAAGATCAAAAATGACTGCTCTGATTGTCATTATGCCTTTGCCTGCGTTCTATGTCTCTCTGACTTCATGCGCTATCTCCAAATATACCTAATATAGTTTCGTTGATTTCTCTGACGTTTTCATCTTTTGACTTCGACTATGGTAGAAATCTCGACTGAACCTTTTTTCGGCAAGCTTTAAATTTGGCTGTCATGCAAAACTACGCATTCGACCGACTCACAAATTGAAAGGAAGTATTTCTGTGAATCCTGTTCAAGTGATTGCCATTGAAGGTATGCCTCTTATAGAAAAGGGAGACAACTTAGCACAACTTATCTGTGAAGCTGCCGAAAAGCAGCACATTCCGATTCAGAATGGGGATATCTTCGTTGCTACTCATGTAGCCGTTTCGAAGGCCGAAGGAAATGTCGTCGACCTTGACAAGGTCATTCCATCTAAACGTGCGAAAGAAATTGCGGAGAAGACGGGGAAGGATCCTGCTCTTGTTGAGGTCATCCTCAGAGAATCGAGAGACATCGTGCGAGTCAGAGATGGCGTTCTGATTACCGAGAGCAGGCAGGGGTTCGTTTGTGCCAATTCCGGAGTGGACCGATCGAACATCAAAGGTGAAAGAAATGTGGCACCGCTACCGAGAGACCCTGACTTGTCGGCTAGGAGGATTAGACAAGGAATCAAGAAGCTCACAGGTCGTGACGTTGCGGTTATCGTTTCGGACACGCATGGACGGCCGTTTAGAATGGGCGAAGTGAACGTCGCGGTGGGAGTATCGGGTCTGAAGCCAATCAGGGACAGACGAGGAGAAAAGGACCTGTTCGGATACGTTTTGAGGATAAAGCAAACGGCAATCGCTGATGAATTGGCGTCCGCAGCAGAGCTTGTCATAGGACAAGCCAACGAGGGCATTCCTGTGGCTCTCATCAGAGGGTACAACTATCCAAAATCGAACACAGCAAGAGCGACCGAGCTCGTGAGATCAAGGGAACAGAATTTGTTCAGGTAACAGGCCGGTCAGTCGCTTACTCTAGGTCACCGGTTCATGATCATGCGTAAGACTGTCTTTGCCAAGCGGGTTTTGTCGTCAAGGGTTTTCATAATGGTGTTAGTCACATGCACTCTTATTACAAGCTCTTCAATCTGCTTTTTTTGATTTCGATCTACTGAATCTATCACAAAGTCGTCGAG
>DATEYW010000149.1:0-2304 GCA_035256045.1 Bathyarchaeia archaeon
CCCATACTCACCGAAGCAATGTTCATGTCCATTCTTCTGAGTCAACGGAAAGAACTCATGGAGATTCGGGAAAGCCTTGAGCGACTTGAAAAAAGGCTTCGTCAAACTTAATCCCGTTCGAGGATGGCTTTTTGACGTTTACCCTTCAGGCCCAGACGAGATTACCGTTTGGCTCGTAACAGAAAACGGGGAACGCGTTCGATTCGTCGACAGGTTCGTCTATAAAATTTTTGTGTCTGGAAGCTTTTCTGACCTCAACCGTTTAGCAGAGAAAGTCAAGAACAACGACTTGGTGATAGACTGCCGTCTGGTTGAAAAAACCGACGATTTCATGGAACGCCGCAAAAGTAGAGTCCTAGAGGTCAGCGTCAAAGATCACACGAAAGCTTCACATCTCGCAACAGAACTGCTAAGATTCAACAATAATAAAGGGCTGCGTTTCTACAATGTTGATGTCACAGTTTCACAAGCCTACTTGTACGAAAAGGACGTTTTCCCGTTTGCACACATGATGGTCATCGCTTCCGGGAAACGCCTCTGCTACGTCTTGCTTGACTCGGCTGAAAGCGTCGACTATTCTCTTCCAAACTTGCGCTCATTACTGCTTAAGGTCAGTACTAAGAAGGAGGGAGTTACGCAAAAGCTGACTGATAAGATAGATAGTCTCTCGCTGGAATGTGATGGAAAAACGACGGTCATCGACTGTGGCAGCGAGAAAGAAAAGATCCTTGAGCTTGTTAAATCCTTCAGATCTCTAGATCCAGACATTGTCTTCACAGAAGGTGGAGATTCTTTTTTGCTTCCATATCTCGCTCATCGCGCCTTCGTTAACGGCGTATTGGAACGTTTTGTTCTGGGCAGAGAGGAAATTTCTTTGAAGTCGAATAGAAGTGGAGGAACAACTTTCTTCTCTTATGGGCGAGTTTACCACAAGGCTCCGATGCAGAGACTTTTCGGCAGAATCCACATCGACGTAAATAATACATTTATCTATACTGCTTGCGGTCTAGACGGGCTCGTCGAGGTTTCGAGAACCTGCCGCGTTCCTATCCATCGATCTTCACGAGCATCTATTGGAACTATAATGTCGTCTCTTCAGCTTTACACTGCTTGGAAAGATAACATTTTGATTCCGTGGAAAAAGAACGAGCCAGAGTCCTTCAAAACTGCGTGGGAATTGCTTGTTGCCGACCGCGGCGGTTTCATTTTTGAACCTAAAATTGGTTTTCACACAGACATTTTCGAAGTCGACTTCACATCCATGTTTCCCACTTTGATGCTAACTAGAAACATTTCGGCTGAAACCGTCCGCTGCAAGTGCTGCCCAAACTCCAACATCCGTGTTCCAGAGCTAGGCTACAACATTTGTGAAAAAAGAAGAGGAATCGTACCCAAAACACTGGAACTTCTTCTGAAAAAGCGGTCCAAATACAAGCGTTTACTGCGAGAGACTGAAGAGCCGGAATTAAGACGTATCTACAGCATGCGGCAAACAGCTCTCAAATGGATCTTAGTGACGTGCTTCGGCTACTTGGGCTACAGAAACGCGCGGTTCGGAAGAGTTGACGCTCACATCGCTGTATGCGCCTTTGCCCGCGATTCACTTTTGAAAACAGCCCGACTGGCTGAAGAATATGGTTTCGAAGTCATCCATGGAATCGTAGATTCTCTATGGCTTAAGAAACCTCATGCGCCCTCTAGCGAAATTGTTGATTTTTGTCATAAGGCTTCAAAAGCCGTTAACGTCAATTTAGGCGTTGAAGGGAAATACCGTTGGATCGTTTTTCTTCCATCGAAAGTCTTGGAGGGAGTTCCGGTCTTAAACAGATATTACGGTGTGTTCGAAAACGGCGACATAAAACTCAGAGGGGTTGAAGCCAGACGCGGAGACACTCCCCTCTTTATTGTCAAGGCTCAGATGGAAATGATCCGAAAGTTAACATGCGCTAACAGTCTGGAAGTTTTCAAGGAAAAGATTCCTGAAGCTTTGCGAGTCTTGAGAGTCTATGCAGACAAGCTAATTGATGGACAAGTGGACCCACAGGAACTGTTAGTTACCAAGAGAATTTCGAAAGCTCCATCAAACTATACTCACGATGTTTTTCAAGCGATAGCGGCGAAGCAGTTGGAAAAGGCAGGTTTTGAAGTACACGCTGGGCAAACCGTTCAATATTTAATAACCAACGCCAAATCCAAATGGATTAACGAAAGAATCGCCCCTGCTGAACTTCTGAAATCCAAGACTCATTATGACGTTAAAGAATATGTCAAACTGCTGATTTCAGCGGGGGAAACCTTGTTCAA
>DATEYW010000150.1:0-4319 GCA_035256045.1 Bathyarchaeia archaeon
CCATTTGAAGATAGATTTTTGCGACAAAACCGCGTTGACAGTAAGGCTAACCAGCATGGGAGGCGTTCAGGTGTTGAAAGATGCTGAGCTAAAGAGTTCATATGTGTTCAAACGAGACTTCAATCCTGAAATGCTCTCACCCATAGATGAGGATTTTACGTTTGAGCGGTTTTCGAAACTTTTAGCAAACAATAACAGGGCGCTCAAATCAGTTCTTGTGGGAAAAGATGCCATCATAGTGGGGCTGAGCAACAGCGCCTTTCAAGACATCATATACAGAGCTAAGCTGCATCCGAAGAGAAAAGCTTCTGAGTTGAAGTTGGATGAGCAAAAAGTTCTTTTCAAGGCTGTCAAGTTCGTGCTTCAAGACAGAATTCGGCTGAATGGAAAGAACCAGTTCTTCGACCTTCATCGGAATCAGGGGCGTTACGCCCCAGCCATGGGTCCGAACATGAGAAAACAGAAATGCCCAGTTTGCGGGACTCCCATAGAGGAGCTGAGTCTTGGAGGAGGCAAAGTATTTGTCTGCTCCAAATGCCAGATATAGAGACTAGAGTCTCATGCGTTCGGGGTGCGTTTGCATTCTCTTCCAGGCGACGAAACCGCTCGTCGATCCCTGAGGCCGCTTCGACCTCGGAGGTTTTCCCCGACTGATGGGTTTTGTGTTTGGTTTAAGGACGCGGTTTTGTCGAGTCAAGCCTGTCGAGGGCTTGTCTAAAACCTTTGTTTGTCATTTCCACGTATTTCTCTAATGGGACCAAGTCGCGACTTACGATTTTCAAGTTGTGTTCACTGATTTTTCCGGTTCTAGCGAGCTCTTTTCCAGCGTCCTTTGCAGCATCGAATACGTCTTGAACTGCAATTCCCTTCCTGACCATGTAGCCTAAAACCTCACCATGGGGACGCAATAGTGCACCAGCAAACTCCCAACAAGTATTCCTGCAAATCGCTTGCATATGCATGACGAGCGGTTCGAAGTTGTCCATCTCCCAGAAACCGCAATTTGAAACCAACACTACTTTGGAGTTTTTGTGAGGTTGGCGGGGCGGATGTCTACAGTGTTCGTCGCGCATGACAAAATAGGGTTCTATTATCGGGATGAGGCGGTCGATGAGGTTTTTTAGGGTTCCTGGCATCCCGTCAACGTACAATGGAGTGGCAAAAACGATGATGTCCGCTTCTTGGATTTTCGGTAACAGCATGTTCACGTCGTCATCCTGAACGCACTTGCCGGGTGTTTTCGTCCAGCAACTTCGGTCGCCGAGACATGGTTTCACACGGAGCCTGCTCGTGTAGAACAATTCTATTTCGCAGCCCTCTTCTCTCATTCCATCTAGAAAAGATTTCAGCAGTAAGGCCGTATTTCCCTTCTCCATGAGCGGACTTGCATTGAAAGCTAAAACTTTCATACTTGAACGTTCCTCGGACAGGGTATTTTATGGGAAGAGTTTGAGTCCGAGGGCTTTGAGAGGGCTGAAATGTTTGAAGTCGAAGGTGTAGAGGGCTGCCCCGTTGTTTATGGCCATCGCGGCTATCATAGCATCGGTTCGGCGTATGGAATTTCCTCTTTCTTCTGCTTCAAGCTCTATTTTGCTAGAGGAGACTGCATCCTTTTTCATATAGCTCAAAACAGGTAGCAGCAGAATCTCCTTGACTGGTTTCCCATACTTGTGGAGGCCGCAAAGTATTTCGTGTATGTTGATGACAGTTGTGCATATTTCTTCTTCGCTTTGAAGGATCTGGTTGAGAGCTTCGTCACCCTTCTCTGATTTCTTGTCCAGTATCTCTATCAGCACGTCTGTGTCTATCACGATCATCTTCGTTCAGCCCTGGAAGCGTATATCTCTGAAAGCATCTCTTTCTTCTTTCTGAACTCTACACTCGCCCTGAGTTTCGACAGCGTTTCTAACGGATCCTTACTCTCTGCAAGCCTGTCAAATAGCTCGCTGAAGCTTTCATCCTTCCTCTTGACAGCCAGCAGTTTTCTATATACTTCTTCTCGAATAGTTATTGTCTTAACCAAAATGGACCACGAGAATGAATATGTTTAAACATACCTTTAAACATTGTTTGAATTGTGCCGAAAATGAAACGTTGTCAGCGTATTGACAGCTTGCTACAGAACAGTTGTCAATTGATTTACAGGGAAGACATAAAACAGTTGTCAGCAAACACCCAAGTAAACCCTTAAAAAGGGTTTCCTAAGCCCGGCTGGGTTCGTCTATAGCGGGCGGGGAGAGATTTGCACTCCGCCTGAGCTGGCACGCACGCTTTCTACGGCTGAGAAAAAAACAATCCTTGGTTTTGCGTCTCCACAAATGAAGTCGACTAGAACTGAAGGCCACCTGCTTGTTCTCCGCTAGTCCTCGTTTCCTTGCTTGCACAAGATACTTTGTCATGGTCGCAACACCTAAGCAGGCGTTCTTGGCAAGGTCTCTAGCGTTCATCCAAAAACGACGCTGCATTTCCACAATCGCCTTTTCTGCCTTAGTCATTTTCGTGATGTTCGTCAAAGCACCGCTACTCCTGTTCAAAAGCTATTACAACATTCGTCGTAGGTCGCACGCGCGATAAAATGCACTACCTACTTTGATTTGTCGGTTATCCAACGTGTGCGAGAGCGTTGTCGTCTACTGTGACTCAACCAAGCGACCGCTGCAACTAGGGCAACGATTGCTAAAACTATGATGACAATTTGCTCAAGCGTAGGCGTATCAATGTTAAAGACCATCACACCACCTCTTATCTGCCTTTGCATCCAAGAATTAATGAAGTCTAGCAAAGAGCCCGCGCTTCTCAGTAGTTGCCGCGAGCGCGGTCAACTTTGTATTTTCTATCTGACTCCTCCATTACTCGATCGCGATCGATCGACGCTTGCTTGATATAGTTGTGTTCGCTCAGATAGGCCATGACTATAGACCGGACTATCTCGGCGTCTTCTGTTCCGAAACCTTTGAGCGACCTAATTATTTCTATTTGATCTTTGTCAAAAGTCACTAGTATTCGCTGAACCTCTGTCATGTTCATCACAAGTCTATGTCCAAAATAGATATACTTAAGACTATTTGGCGCGCGCGATCAACTTTGTAATGGCACGCGCTTCAGCACATAACGAGCGTAAACACGTTTTAGACTGTGCCTCAAAGGCTTAGACCAGAGTTTATGCATGCAAATAGCTTATATCCGACTTTCCCAGACTCTTACTTTCGAGAGTGCAATTATGCCAATATTTTTGATTATTTCCAGGCATTCCGCAGAGAACTGTCCGCTCAACAATGAGAAAATGAAGAAAATGACGTTAGAATTGCCAGCCAAATTGGTCGGACTGGAGAAGAAACATGGAGTGAAGAGGATTGGAGCTTGGACTGTAGTTCCGGAACATCTATTGATCTGGGTGTATCAAGCCCCAAGCTCAGATGATCTGCAAAAATTCTCAATGGAACCAGAAATTGTGAAATGGATGGCTTGGAACACGAGCGAAATCAAATTAGCAATGAGTCTCGAAGAAAGCCTGAAATTACTAAAATAAGCCAATAGTGTCACTATTTTTTCTATTCCCCAGATTCTTTGGGGTTTATGTTAAGCGCGCGCTCAGCGCGGATCCATTCTCTATGTCAAAAAGTCTGTTTTGAATTGAGCGCATGCGCAAGCGTAATATTGCCCATGACCAGTGGAGGACCCTTGCTTTCAGGCATCTATTCTTCTTTGGTGACCCATTTTTTTACGGCTTCTTCGACAGCCCTAGATAGGTCACCTTTTTTCCCACCGAATCTCTCGATGGTCTTGAACCTGAGCTTCTTTTCCAACTCGTCCTGGAGCTCAACGCTGATTCTACCCATTTCGATTACCCACTATCAGTTTTGTGCACGTTTGGCACGTGTCAGATGTTGTTCCAATAAGCAAAATGCCATATGTCAACTATAGCTCTCATTTCTGTTATCATTGTACATCAATCCTTTTTGCTTATTCACCTAAGCTATTAGGTGCTTACCAGCTTATAAAGCTATCTGTGTAAGTGCTTAAGCGCGACAAAAACGCGTAATTTCACACTGTGATAAGCTTTTTTTCTCTTACTTTGCACAAGTCACTCGGTTAATCTCTGTGTTCGTGTGATTCCTCTTCAGACTCTTCTTCGATCTCTTCTTCTTCCTCAGCAGCTTCTTCTCCTACAGCTCTTACTTCTTCTTCAGCTTCTCCTTCTGCAGGATAAGTATCAGCTAACCAAATCCTGAACTGTTCCTTTCTCTCAGGATTGGAAAAGGCCCACTCACACAGTTGACTGACGATGGCGTTGAGATCGATGTCATGATCGTCGGCCA
>DATEYW010000151.1:0-11525 GCA_035256045.1 Bathyarchaeia archaeon
TAACCCGTCGCAGCGGGGTGGGGTAGCCAGGATTAACCCGCTGGGCTCATAACCCAGAGATCGGTAGTTCAAATCTACTCCCCGCTACCACTAGCAAAAACAGTTCTTCTCACAAAACATGGAAGATACTGTGAAAAATGAGCTTCGACTAATATGCTATGCTCTGCCTTTCTCTTCTTTTCCGAAGTATGCCGTCCACTTCAGCTTTCTTGCGTCTCTTCTGAAGAAAGAGCTTTTACGGCATTTACTTGAACAGAACCACAGGATTGAACCGTCGTTCTTGATAAACATCATCCCTGTGCCCGATGGAAATTCATTGCCGCAAAACGAACACTTTCTTGGTCTCGGCACGGTTGATGTCTCCTTTCATTTCCTGTCTGAAGGCTATCTGTTGATTTTTCTTGCTTCTCTCTCAGTCTCTCTAAGCATCAGTGTGTCTTGGACACGAACCGGTCCTTTGACGTTGCGCGTAATGATGCGTCCTTTGTCCTTTCCTTCGAGAATCCTAACTCGTACCTGACTAATCTCTCCAGTCACGCCAGTGCGCCCTATTACCTGAATAACCTCTGCGGACGTAAGCTCGACCTGCTGGGCAGCTTCTTTGGATTCTCTGGCTTCCCTGCTCATTAGGTGGATCCTCGTCTGACCTGTTCCACTCTGCCAACTATCTCTTTGACTAAACCAGTTGCGTCCCCTTCCTTGACAATGCATGCCGCGCCTGCAGGAACATCTATTCCAATGGCGGTGCCTATCTTCTCTTTATTCGGAACGAAAATGAAGGCAATCTTCCTTTCGTCACACAAAAGAGGCAAGTGTGCAACCACTTCAGGCGGCTGTACATCTTCGGCAATCACAACAAGCTTAGCTTGGGCTCTTTCAATGGCTTTGGTTGTCTCGTTGGTTCCCTTTCTAACACTGCCGGTTTTGGCAGCTATTTGCAGGGCTTCATAGGCCGCATCTGCAAGCTCCTTTGAGACTTCAAACTTCACGAAGAATGGTTTGGACATAAGCCTCACCCTTCAAATGCACAGTCTAATCAACAGTCCTTCTTTATGAAGGTTTCGACCTCGCGCTAAACGTTTCGATTGCATCAAAACCACGGCTACTCAATACATGTCGAAAGCAGCAAAAGGCGGAATTTGAGAAAGAACATTTCTTTCTGGAAGCCAAGGTTGACCATTGCCAATCTCCAACAATGCGGATCTTTGATCCTGTTTGTCAAAACGCGGTTCAAAATCTAGTACGGCGGAAATCTTGGTCGAGAAAAATCCCGCGGAACTCTTTTCCGGACAAGCAGGAACAATAGTATTGCGACAACAAAACTAACTGTAAGAACGGCAAAGTCCGAGATATATGATTGCGACTGATTCGATGGCGAAGATGCTTCCTCAAGGGAGCGAAATCCTCCGAAAAGCTGTGCAGACCCATACTGCTCCTGATGAACCAGCGTTAGGACAAACAAAGGAGTCAATGTTGCCAAGACTCCTAGAACGACAGCCGCTGTCAAGTAGAGCAGAGTTTTTCTCACGACGCTCGCTTCTCCATTAGGCAGAATGTTTCATCGCTTTTAGTTCTACACTTTAGAACAGAATGTAACATGGTCAGTACGGCCTCGCTCTCCACAACCTGATTGTCTCGATCCAGAAAATTAGGAGCGCGGTCATGCCGAAGGTGAGCGCATAGAAGCTGGGCAGAACCTGGGCAAGAAGGCTTACAGCCACGTAGGTAATCAGCATCGTGGTGAACAGGACCGAATAGAAAAGATAGCGAGGAACGAGGAAGCTTCCCAGGCGAGTGAAGAGCCGCAGAATCCCAACCTTGACCTCTTCCTCCAGTACATACTCTCCCGTCCCTTTCTTCTCAACCAGACCTAGATTCTCCAGCTTCTGCAGGTGATGGACTGCAATGCTTGGGCTTGAAAAATTC
This sequence comes from Bathyarchaeia archaeon, assembly GCA_035256045.1. Classification (GTDB taxonomy): domain Archaea; phylum Thermoproteota; class Bathyarchaeia; order Bathyarchaeales; family Bathycorpusculaceae; genus DASPPK01. Next base: position 1,927 of record DATEYW010000151.1, read on the forward strand.
AGAGACCGCTGAACCTCACGCACTCCAACGGTATGATCAGGTTGCTGCAACAAATACCAATAGACAAGAAGGGTTTTCCCCTTCAATTCAGACTCCAAAAAAGCCAAGTCCGGCCCACGTGAAGACGCTGACACAAATTACCGCCACTGTCCTGTATGATCAAAGTTCTTATAAGACTGATTACATTCCAGCATCAACAAATCCACGGTTCGCGATGCTTTGATCATCTTATCCGCGTCCACCTTGCCCTAAGTTTTGAAGCGCCGTAAACAATGGTGAAGGCAAGTAGAAAGTAGATCGCCAAATCCAAGATAAGCGTGGCATAGTTTACTGCCACCCTTTCAAAGCTGGAGAACCACACGTACAAGCCTGGAGTACTGGACTGGCGTGACCCCCAAACCTCGATGATCTGCAGCCATTCTAGCGGAACACCATAGTTGCGGGTGCTTCTGCTGCCGACCATAACCATGACCGGCAACGCAATTCGAACGTAGCCAATATACGACATGAAATTAAACAGAATAATCAGAATGACAATTGCGATGAACTGCTTGCTGGACAGATCAAGACTCTCCAAGATTCTTCCGAACAATCCCTTTGTCTCTCTGAGAGGCTTCAAGGATATGTGTATAGGAAGGCTCGATACGTCTTCACCACAATGAGGACAACTACTCGCAAAAGCGTGGATCAGACGACCGCAATGAGGGCAAAATGACTTTGGTTGTTCTGAATATAGGTTCTGGCTGCAATTTGGACAGACGTGCTGGCCGGCATCTTTCCATGGCACGCCACAGTATGGACAATGACGACCCTTGTATGTGAAGGAAGGGCCTAATGGCGTGTTCAACAATTCTCCTGAAAGAGACAGTTTAAGATAAGCGACTCCCCCTATGAATGCCATCGTGACTCCAATACCAAGCAATAGAAGCCCTTGGTATATCGCTGGATTAGAGTAAACATACTCGTTTTGGATTGCCGCAATTGAAGAAGACGCGCTTGACACGAGTGCTAGTATCGCGATCAACCCAGTCTTCGAACCTTTCAAGCCTAGAAAAGGCGTAACTGCGAAAGTCAGGAAGGACACAGCTGCAATCGCCATTAGCACATAAGGGTAGTTTGCACCGACCGAGTAGACCCCTGCCGAGTACGTTCTGAGGAATCTGGAAATGATCAACATAAACAAGAAAAGCGTTGAAGCAGACAGGATTAGCATGCTTCCAATCTCAACAAAGAAACTGGCTTCTCTTCTCCACAGCACTTTGAAGGAAGGCTGGGTCTGAGCCAAGACCACGGACACTAGAGCTATGACTCCGCCCGCGACTGCCAAAATATTGAAGACTGAGAGAGAAGCAAAAGTCAAACACAGAACAACCAGAGTGCAGAGAACTGCAGCGCGCCGCGTGTCGAGAACGCTTAGCTTTGATATTGACGCAAAAACGTAACCTACGCCAACTATCACAACTAACCCTGGCAGATACATCCCCAGAAAGAAAGAAGGTGCTTCATACTCGCTGATGTTCAGGAAGACTAGGAAAAAACGAGGGTTGAATAGGGAATAGACTCCCAGGGTGATTCCAACTAGGATGCCGACCAGTAAAACGTAGCCGCCAATCCTCATTATTCTTGAAATGTCTCGAGGTTTGTTCTCCGAGTTTGACACGACCATCAAGCTTTTCTATTCGGCAGAAATTAATAACCTTGTTGTGAGTCGAATGGAACGTGCCTATAGAGAGGATGAACTCATCGACTCCATGGTAGTTGATTCTGAAGGATACATCTACGGAAGAATTGGTAAGATCAATATAAAAGAAGATTCAGTCACACTTCTTGTTTACGAGGCCAGGCCCGACGAAAGAACCGTCTTGAACATAGAGGCCGTAAAGGAAGAACTGCTGAAAAAGGTGAAAATGAATCTCTCCGCAAAAGTCCAGAAGCTTTCACCAAACGAAATACTAAACGGTAACATAAGGAGAGAACTTGGCCTAAAGAATGACGCCCCTCTCAATGACCAGCATTTCGTGAACTACGCTGAGCGAACTGGCGTTGAGATTACCTACAGAAAGGCCGCTGAGGAAAGAAGAGAGCCCAAAGGAAACGTGCGTTTGGAAGACGTGAAAGCTATTGGAGTGTCTACTGTAGGGACAAAAGAGACTTCAGATGTGATGAAAATCATTCTTCTTCGAGAACCTCGGGAAGCCGCTTTTAGAAGAATACCTGTTCAAAAAGGCGTCCCTTTTCGAAGTACGGATGCACTCAAAGATAAGCTTGTGGTTGACGCTAAGGGACTTGCCCTCGGATATCTGGATTCTGTCGTGTTGTTCCAGAATACTCTTGGAATAAGGATATATTCGCTGAAACCCAGTGATTCCGTTAGTTTAAGTTGGCTGATAAAGTACTTGGACAGTGTCGGCAGGCCGGACATTGTTGAAGCACTGGTGAAATACTTCAGAGTAGAGACCGGAGACCACGTTTATAGAATGACGAAGAGTGAACTAGAAGGCTTCATGCAGAAAAGTAAACTTGTTTTTAAAGTGCCTGACGAACTCCTCATCGATCGCAGCGTCAAAGACTTTGTGATGGATATTCCTTGGAACGTAGTCGCGAAAATAGGCGACGTTGTCGTCATTCACAAGACGCTTGCTGAGCTTAGATCCTCAGGCTATTGAGTTGTATTCTATGAACGGCATTCTCGAAGTCAAAACATTGTATGACAAGATACTTGCCGAGTTCAAGAGGACAGTCATCGGATATGAAAATGAAATAAAGCTTGCATTGGCCGGATTGTTTTCTCGAGGACACATTCTCCTTGAGGGAGTTCCTGGAATCGCCAAAACAACGATAGCTAAGGGGCTTGCGAAAGCGTTGAATCTGGACGCAGAAAAGGCGTTTCACAGAGTCCAATGCACCCCAGATCTGATGCCGACAGACGTTGTTGGAACATTGATTTACGATCCGAAGAAACAGGATTTTCGTCCTCATTTTGGACCTGTGTTTGCGAATTTTCTTCTCGTAGACGAAATAAACAGAGCGGTTCCAAGAACCCAGTCAGCTCTGCTGCAAGCAATGCAGGAAAAAGAAGTCACAATTGGAGGGACAACCTACACCCTCAATGAACCGTTCTTTGTGATTGCCACCCAGAACCCGATAGAACAAGAGGGGACATATCCCTTGCCTGAAGCGCAGCTCGACCGATTTGCCATGAAAATTAAGATGGGTTATCCAGGAACTCTAGAAGATGAGATAAAGATCTTAGATCTTCACGAGCTGCGGTCCACCGACCCTATCGATGACTTCAATACCGTAATTGAAGAGCCACAACAAATCTGCGAAATGCAAAACATCATCGCAGAAAAAATCACTGTTCCTCCCTTAGTGAAGCAGTATGTCGCCGACATCGTCAGATATACGCGCGTCAGAGAAGAAGTTAGCTGGGGAGCTAGCCCTCGCGCAGGGATTTTCCTAATGAAAACGGCTAAGGCTTTCACCGCTTGCTCAGGCAGAAACGTGGTCCAAGTAGAAGACGTGGAAAATGTTGCTTGCGCCGTGCTGAACCACAGGATAATTCTGAAGTCTGAAATGGTCATCGAAGGAGTAAGACCTGAAGACATTATACGAACTGTGTTGGGGATCACCCGAAAATCGGTGACAAAGAGTGTCTAACGATGCTCCAAAACAGCACATTCTGGAGATCTGCAAGAACCGAAAGAAAACACTCCTAGAAGTCAAGAGCAAAGTCAAAACCATGCTTCAAGGCGAACATCCAAGCCATTTTGTGGGTCTTGGGATCGAATACGAACGTACACGGGAGTACGCGTTTGGAGATGACTACAGAAGAATAGAATGGAGCCTTACCGCACGCACTCCGCCCAAACCTGACGGAGAGAACACGTTATTCATAAAACAGTACAGGGAAGAGAAGAATCTCAACGTTTTGCTTATACTCGATCAAAGCGGCAGTATGGAATACAGAAACAAAGTTCCCACGGCCGTCAGACTTGCTTTGGTGATAGCTGATCTGGCGCAAAGAAGAGGCGACCACGTTGGTCTGGTCTCTTTCCGAGACAAAGTCGAATTTTTCCTTCCACCAGCGAGGAGCGTGGAACAGGCATACCGAGTCTTGAGCACTTTATGCCGATCCTATAGGGCTAGCGGCACATCAAACCTCAGAACAATGGCCGTGGAAGTTGTCCGAGTTCTCAGAAACAGGTCAATTGTAAACCTGATTGCCGACATCAATCATGAAGCCAGCGACTTCACTTTCTTTGCACAACTCATGTGGGCTGCAGGCCACATGGCAAATGTATTGTTAGTAGCAGATGAGAGTGAAATCAGCCTTCCCAACGTTGGTTGGCTAACCCTCACAGAGAATGAAGATCAACAGAAAATTACGATTGACACTTCAGAATTGAAAAGCGAATACGACAGTGAGATCCGTACGGTATTGAAAAACATAAATGCAGGCTGCGCCTACTTCGGAGGAAAAGTCCTCTTGTTCAATAATCTCCGCGAGGTCGACGCGAGAATACCGAAAATCGCCAGCCTCTATCGACAGGCCAGGGAAGGAGCTTACCGTTGAGAAAACTCGTCTTGCTCGCATTAGGGTTGTTCTTTCAATTACTCATAACACCGTCGGTCTTCCCAAATCTCCAATGCTATGCATGTGTGAACCAAACTGACTCTTTTCTGCCGCTAACCATCCAAAACGGTGGACCATATTCCCTTCAACCTGTGTATCTCAGGCTTCAAGCAGAACAATCGACCAACGTCACATTATGGGAATCAATTCCTCAAAATTTCTCTGATCACGTCGCAACAATACGTGTCAACGTGTTGGCGATCTTTGCTAGCTCGAATGCCATGAAGACTGATCTCTGGCGAGATGCCGTTGGAAACCTTTGGTTAACGGTGGCCTACGCACTCAAAGCGGGAGACTATATCAGCACTTTGACGTGGGTTGCGAGGAAAACTATTGTCGAAAACACTACAATCCCCGAAACGATACGTTTCCCTGACAGCTACCCAGAAGAGATAGAACCCTTCCTCAAAGCCGGAGAAAAGATACCGGCTGAAGACTCCGCATTCAAGCAGATAGCTCAGTCTCTATCGAATCAAAATATGGTTCAAACAGTCAGAAACGTTCTAAACTTCGTCAACAGTACGCAGAGTTATGACCGAGAAAAGGTAAGGCTTCTGATGAATGGCACACTTAGCACGTCGGACATGCTCGACTTCATCAATGACCCGTCAGAGAGCCTTGCCACAAACACTTCATTCTGTTACGAGAGAGCACTGCTTGCAACAACCATACTACGGGCGGCCCGCGTCCCCACCAGAACATTCACCAATGATGATCTCAAAACCTGGGTTCAGGTTTGGCTTCCCCAGATAGGATGGGTGGACGGTGAAGTTCTGTGCATACAACCCCAGTTGCAGCCTTTGTTTCCTCGTTCACTCTCTGTCTCCGTTCCGAGAATGATTGAGAACTCCTCAAACGCCGTTTTTCCATTCACGTGGTCCCCAAGAGCCCAGATGCGAGTGGCAAACTTGACTCTGACAAGCTTAGAAGAGTTTGACATCAAACAATATCAAACAGTACTGTGTCAACCCACAGACCTCGAGACGTATGCAACAGAGCCAGAGAGTTTCAGTTTCCCAATCATTTTTGAACCTGAAACCGTTCAAGCCGCTTTGACGTTCAATAACTCAGATTTGAATTTCCATATCATGAAAGATGAAGAGAATGTCTCTAAGAAACTCACATTGGGGGTTCTGAACAGCATCGAGTTTGGAGACATAACCGTGTCATTCAACCCTGTCCGTCAGAACTACTCAATGATAGTGCTTAACGACTTCTCTGTTCGAAAAACGCAATCATTCGATCTTAGATTGATTTTTCCATTGCTCATCGCTGTCCCCATTTTGTTGATTGTCTCACTGTATTGGAAAGCAAAGAGGAAAAAACCCTCTTTGAATGATCACGGCAAACTTATAAGTTCTAAAAAGTCATAGTCCATGATCAGAATGCAAAGGCTCAAAGGCCAAAAGGTCAAGCTCGCTTTTGTACTTGCAGCATCTGTTGTGATAGTTGCTGTTCTTATGTTCAGCGCGTTCAACGTTGACACAACAAGAAATCCTTTGACAGACGCAATCGAGTCTGGTGAGGCGACATTTAGAGCAATCGACAGAAACCACGAATCGATTGTGAATTTTGCAAAAGAACACCTCGCGGAAGCAGAAGACTTGTTGAAAACTGCACAGATTTCTCAGGAACAGGCAAAAATGAGTCTAACCTACGCGAGACACACAGATGACGAATTTGTGCTCAACATGGCTCAAAACTACGGCTTCCTTCTCGAATCCTCCTATGTCATGAACCAAGGCGTTGATAATCTGCTAAAAATTGGCGACGACCTCGAAAGAGCTTTGAACTATTATTCGCAACGGTCATATTCATCAGCGGCTGATGCTGCATCTGTCTGTTTGCAGACTCTGGACCCTCTGGTTGGAAATTTTGACGCAAAAAATCAGTCCTTGGAGAACATCAATTATCGCTATCTGGCTTCAGGACAGAAGGACCAAGTGAAATATGCGACTATTGAATACAAAGATTCAATGGCGATCTACCTTCAGTATGTACAACTTTTGAAAAGCCTCAAGGAAGGAGCAGCGCACAAACAGAAAACGGACGATATCAACAGCCTGTTCAGCCAGATACAAACCGACCTAGCCAACGGTGCATACGAGGATGCCGAGCAACGACTGGACGAACTCTCAAAACAGTTAGAGGCCCTCAGGGATTCAGAATTTCAGAAAGCCGCGAACCTCGCATCGCAGCTGAATCCTAGTTTGTTCAGCGGGATGGCCCACAGCACAGCTCAGGACCTCAAGAACCAGCTAAAAGATCTGACAGGGATAAAGAGTTTCCAGAACTATCTCAAAGCCGTCGAACAATACTCGAAGGCGTCGACGTATCTTGCAAACGGCGAGCTGACAGAAGCGGAAGAAGCCGCGAATCAAGCACTCAGAATGCTGGCACAAAGTGCAGGTTCATCTGGGCAAGGAAGCGATGTAAACAAATATAGTCAAGCATTGGAATTCGCCCTCAACAGCCTCAAAATGCAGATCAAAGGTGAGCCAGACCTAAGCTAAGGGTGATACTTCCATGGAGTTTCCTGTGAGATTCGAGAACCCATTACTAAGTATACTCGGCATTATTCTCGCAGGAACCTTCACCCTTCTTTTCTACTTGTCCTACAAAAGAATCAGAATCGCGGAAAAGAAGTTGGAGTTGGTGAAGTGGCAGAAGGTAAGAAAAATCATTAACGTCACAAACATTTGCACAAAGATGGGAACAATCATAGCTCTTTCGTTTCTGTTGGCAGTTCCCTATTTCCCAACGACCATCGCAATGCCTGTCGAAAACATTTCTTCCGAACAGCTAGCGAAAAGCAGCGTGACCATCCTGATGCTCATGGACGTATCTCAAAGCATGAATATCTCTGACTTATCCCCAAGTCGGCTAGCAGTGGCCAAACAGGTGGCCAGTCTTTTCGTAGACAGCGCAGGTCTAGGAGATCAGATCGGATTCATCTCGTTTGCAGGCAAGATATACGATGAGACGCTTCCGACGACGAATCGAACAATCATCAAAGGCCTGATCGAAAGGCAGACAATTCATAACTCAACGGCGATTGGAACAGCGTTAGAGGCTGCCCTCGGAACTCTACAAAACGTACATGGCGGCAAGACAATCGTGCTACTTTCAGACGGAAAAAACAACTACGGAGTAACAAACTTGACATCGACGGCACAATCAGCTGCAAGTTTGAAAATTCCTATCTTCACAGTATTCCTCGGCACATATGGTGTAGGAACATCGGATCCTCTGCCGCTTCAAGAAATATCCAACGTCACAGGCGGAAAGTTCCACGAAATTAGATCTGAAGAAATAACAACGCTGGCAACAGAAATCGCGAGGATGGCACAAGAAGTGAAAGTTGAAGCGTTGAAAACAATCATGAACGAAGTACCAATTGACGCAAGAGATTACCACACGGCTGTGCTTGTTTTTGCCACCCTGTTGGTATGCTGCCTATTTCTAACGTGGTTCACAGGTGTCTAGCTTTGATGGAGTTCACGACTCCAACGTTGATACTTCTTCTCCCGCTTTTTATCGCACTAGCTTTGATGGCCCATTACTTTGCTCAAAAAATAAAAAGAGGGTTGGAAGTCTTCCATTACCCACCACTACGGAGAATCATTAAAATCTCGGGGCAGAAAAGCATCCTCAAGCAATCTTGGAAGGCAATAAGCCTCACCTTGAAAATGGCGATTGTAGTGCTCATTGCATTCAGTCTTGCGGGACCTATCCTACTGACTACCAATGAAATATCTCGCACTGTCGAAGTCCCGATGGTAGAAGAAAAGGATCTTGTCGGAGGAATCGTATTAGTCATTGATGTTTCGTCTTCCATGGGATTCACTGATGTGCTTCCATCGCGACTTGAGGCTACAAAAACTCTTCTAGCACAGTTTATACGCAATTCAAGTGGTGAAGTGAAATTTGGTGTTGTAGCCTTTGATTTCGAAATAAAAAAATCCCTGCCTCTGGTGCAGGACAAACAACAAGTTGAGGCAGTCCTCGAAAAGCTCAACCAGAGCGAAGTCTTGCCCTGCCTCGAAGAATACACAGATATTGGATATGGAATCCAAACAGCAGTCACTCTGCTGACCCCATACACATCAGCGGACAGCCCATATGCCGTTATCTTGATATCCGACGGATACACAAACTATGGCTACCCAGACCCGTTGACCTCTCTTAAGAATGCTGTCAAAGATGCAGTCAGCGCTAAAGTTCAGATCTATACGATTCATGTTGCAAAAATGGGGCTAGATTCCAATCCTTCACTGCTTCAAAACATAGCGAACGAAACAGGCGGCAAATTCATGGAATCCACAGACTTCGATGAACTTTCAAAGGCACTCGATGCGCTGAGCAAATATCACACTCCAACATCCACATGGAACGCAAAGGTCGAAATCAAGACGACCGTCACTCAAAAAGCAGATCTTGGATATGTTCTCATGATCGGAGCAGTCGCCTGTATTGTTGTCCTATGGGTCGGCAACTACAAACATTACAGAACATGGTTTTGATAGTTTTCAGCAGTATCGCAGCGTCTGATGTTAGCTTTTCAAGATTTCGTAACTCCAGAAAACCCCTAATTCCAGCTATTTTTGGGAAAAGAACTTTGCGCGCATGAAGGATTACGCGTAGAAAGGTTTAAATAGACTGTTTGGTTGAAAGAATTTGCTTTTGCGAGGGGAAAATCCAAGTTTGCATAGACTAGGCTTGATACTTCATGTAAGTTCGAGTAAAAACATGATAGCCAAGGTTGAGAGGATTCCGAGAATTGACGAGACAGTTGTCGATGAAAATCTGAAACCCGTCGGAAGGGTTTTTGACCTAATCGGTCCAGTATCTTCACCATACGTTTCGATAAGACCCACGATCCGTGACCCTGAAAGACTGGCGAACAAACCAGTCTATGTGATCCCCTCAAAGAGGAGAAAGGAGAGAAACAAGTATGGACGAT
>DATEYW010000152.1:0-2454 GCA_035256045.1 Bathyarchaeia archaeon
CGTTCAATATTTAATAACCAACGCCAAATCCAAATGGATTAACGAAAGAATCGCCCCTGCTGAACTTCTGAAATCCAAGACTCATTATGACGTTAAAGAATATGTCAAACTGCTGATTTCAGCGGGGGAAACCTTGTTCAACATGTTCGGATACGACAAACACACGATTCAAACCGAAGCGTTGTATAATGGATGTCAGCAAACGTTCCTCCAATCTGAAATTCATCGAAAATAGCTAATCTTAATAATTCGGTACTCCATTGTAACTTTTTCTCGTCTGGTGTGAGAAGTGGCACCCATAATTCGAATTCAGGACCTTACGAAAAAGTTCGGCGACGTGACCGCAGTCGACCATCTGAACATGGAAGTTGAAGAAGGCGAAATACTCGGGCTGTTGGGACCGAACGGCGCAGGCAAAACCACAGCGATCCTAATGCTCGCCACAGTGATTAAGCCCACAGCGGGAACAGCTTACGTTGGAGAGTATGAGATACGCAAACAGCCGGATAAAGTCCGAAACATGCTGGGCATAGCCTTTCAAGAGCCGAAGATGTTGTGGGTGTCAACTCCATGGGACATCGTTAACTGGCACGCAAAAGTGTGCGGTCTTTCAACAGATGTACGGAAACTGAGAGTGAAAGAAGTTCTTAACGCAGTCGAAATGTGGGATGCTAGACGCAAGAATGTAAACGAACTTTCAGGCGGCATGCGAAAAAGAGTTGAAATGGCGAAGATCTTTATTCAGAGACCGAAAATAGCGATAGTAGATGAACCCACAGCGCAGATCGATATCGTAGGCAAACACAGAATATGGAACATGCTTCTTGAACTCCGAGATGAAGGCACAACCATCATCTTGGCGACAAATGAGCTTTACGAAGCAGACCGACTTTCTGACCGCGTGGCAATTCTTCACAAGGGAAAACTGCTGGTTTGCAACACACCAAAACAACTCAAGGACAGCATAGTAGGCGGCGACATAATGGACCTTCAGTTTGAAAAGGACGTTCCGTCTGGCGTGGTTGAGGAACTTAAGAAACTAAAAGAAGTCGCCGACATCACTCAAGTCAAACCCACGAGCATGCGAATATATCTAAACAAGGTCGAAGAGATCGTTCCACGAATAATGAATCTCTTCGCTAAAAGAAGCGTCCCCATTACTTCGGTCAGAATGAGCGAGCCCAGCTTGGACGACGTGTTCGCGCATTATACTGGCTTGACAATCGAAGAAGCGCAGAAGGATAAGGAGTGAAAAACAGACGAATAAGCTGCTTCTCGTAATAGAGCGGGACATTCGTCTCTTCTTCCAATACAAATTCATTATCATTATGAGAGCCATCTGGTTTGTTGCTCAAATCGTCCTGTTCGGGTTGATTGCATCACAAATGATGAATGTCAAAGAAGTTCCAGATTACTTCCGCTACTATGTTGGTGGGCTGTCCATAATGACGTTGTATTCTGCAGCAATATTCATCGGCTTCGACATCTACGAGGAAGCTGAACACGGAGTTTTCGAGTACCTCCTCAGCCTGCCGGTTTCTAGAAGACAACTAGTTCTCGGAAGATCAATAGGCGGCGGTCTGAGGTCGTTCATCTACGTCGGTCCACTAATAGGCGTTTCCCTATACGTGATCGGCGCACTTAATCCTCTTCAGTTCCTCTTGTCCCTGTTGGCCCTGTTTCTGTTTTCATTCGGCGTGTCAGGGTTCAGCATAACCTTGGCAGTATTGATAAAATCCAGCGACAGGTTCGATATTCTGATGGGCGTACTGGATGCGCTAATCATCCGTTTGAGTACAGCCATGTATCCTTTAGCAGTTGTGATGAAAGCCAATCCGGCTTACGGCGGAATCGCGGCCTACAATCCCGTCACTTTCGCGGCCGACCTGTTTCGATGGGGAACAGGGCTCGACTCGATAATAACGATCAGCAACCCTTTGCTGTCGCTTCTGGGAATTGTCGTGTTCTTTGGTCTGTTCACTTTTTTCAGCGTGGTAATCTACGAAAGGCGCATTGAAGGTGGAGGGTGGCGATGATGAAAGGAATTCTCTACATCGTCGAACATGATTTGAGGAATTTCTTCCGCTATAAATGGTGGCTAGCAGGATTGGTCGCAATGAATTTGGCTGACCTGTTCATAACGGCAATCGTGTACAACAAAATGCTCAGTGACCAAATTACACTTGAAATCAAGAGCTACTTCGATTTTTTTGCTCCGGGACTAGCTGTGACGGGCTTGTTTGCATCAGCGTTCATGATTGGACGCGAAGTGAACGTTGAACGTCGCAGAGAAATCCATCATTACATGCTAAGCCTGCCGATGACAAGAATTGAGTTGGCAGTGGGACGAGTGATCTCAGGAGGCGTGCGAGGACTGATCTACGTGTCTCCGCTGCTTGCAACTTGCTTTCTGTTTTTGGGTCTGCCTTCGGTACCGCAATTTCTCCTGATACT
>DATEYW010000153.1:0-3058 GCA_035256045.1 Bathyarchaeia archaeon
TTCTTGCTGGACTCGCGATTGGCACAATTGCAGGTCTTGCTGAAACCGCAGTTTTCAATTACCCCATAGCGTTTGGTTTCATGGTTTCATTGGGCGCCCTAGTTGGAGATTTGGCCGGTGCCTTTCTTAAACGTAGACTCAACATCCCTCCTGGAGGATTGTTGCCCATTGTCGATCAGGTCGATTTCATAGTGGGGGCGATTCTTTTTTCGCTTCTTCTTCCCCTTTTGAGCTGGGAGTTGATTCTCACTGTTTTGGTGCTGACTCCGCCTATTCATCTATTAACGAATTATGTTGCTTATCGGCTGAAACTGAAAAGTAATCCTTGGTGAAGATAGACTAGCCGCTAAGTTTTATCTGTATCGAAGCTTCCAGGAATATGTACGCGAGCAGGAGCAGCACAATTCCCACAATCATCATCATGTACGCTTGCCTCGGCTTGTAAACATACTTCGTACTCTGGTAAATCGCCAGTAGCCCTACGACGCCTAAACCATAGATGGTCATCGCAACGATGCTGTCCGCTATGAACTGTTCAGAAAGCTGAGGATAAAGGAGTAAAAACCGTCCGCCATAGTAGACGGCGGGAAGTGGCTTCATGATAATATCGTACAATCCACCTCCAAACAGGAAGATGGCTGCGGCGATCGCGATTATTGGTAGGATGAGATTTGATGGCCTTGCGGTCGTGAGTGTGCGGTAAAGTCTGTTCAGTGAAAACGAAATTGAAGATATTCCTTTCTTAACTGACTTTGACATTGGGTTGTTCTCCGGTTTTTGTCAGGTGTTGTGCAACTTCTTTTGCCCATTGGCCTGCTAATGGATTCATGACAATCTCTCTTAAATACTCTTTCCAATCAACTTCTGAAGCCTTTTTCCATCGAACGTAATTGTCGATTACATTTTCATAGGCTTTCATGTGAAATCTGCAATAGTTGTCATTGACAGCCTCTCTGTCACACAAAGAACATTTCATCTTTGACTTCTCATAGCTTTTGTCGGGCACTCGGTATTGAAACACAGAACCCAAGGTCGTCTGCCAATTCGAACTTCAACGGTGGGCCAGCCGCATTTGGTGCAGTTCTTACCAGTCGGTCTGACTTTGCCTTTCTGCGGCAGGGGAAATGAGGTTTTGCAGACTCCGTTAAAGTAGTTGGTGCAGCCAACGAAGCGTTTGCCAGTCTTCTTTGAGTAGTTCACAAAAAGTTTTCCTGATTTGCAGACAGGACATGCGCCGATCGTTCTCTCTTCTAACCTTGCTCTTCTTATGGCTGTCGCCAACTGTTGACCGATCTCAAGTTCATTTTGTTTGAGCGTTTCCAATATTGGTTCAAGTAGGCCTACGACTTCGGTCACGACGTTCTCTCGTTTCTCCTTGTTTTCCAGAATCTTCGCCATTCTTGTTTCGAGCTCTCTCGTCAGAGTTGTCGACACGACCGCAGGGCAGTAGTTTTCAAGAATGTTAGCAACTTCGAAACCCAAGCAGGTGATGGTCATATGTTCGCCCTCAACGTAACCGCGATCACTCAAAGTCTGTATGATCTCAGCTCTGGTTGCTTTGGTGCCTATTTCCGCCTTCTCCATTTCTCTGAGCAAACTACTTGGGTTGTAATGTAGAGGCGGTTCAGTGAATCGATCATTTAACCAGATTCTCTTGATGTTGACGATTTGTTCTTTGTATATTGGTGGAAGAATGACCTCTTCAAACCTGGCATAAGGCTCGTAATAGCGCATCCACCCGTCTTTCAGAATTCGACTTCCAGCAATCAAAAAGCTATGCGTCCCAATTTTGATGGAAGCTTTTTTACTCTGCTTTGTCGCAGATTCTCCAAAGACTGCCAAGAACCTGCGGACCACCAGATCCCATATTCTTCGTTCAACAATGTTGAGACCTCTTTCTGGAAGATTACCTGTTGGGTAGATTGCTGGATGCGCAGGGTCATTTTTCTGTCCTTCTCTGGGTTTCAGGGTCTGTTTGGTCAGTAATTCTGTTGCGTGTTTCTCGTATTCTTCAGCTTTGCTTAGGTTTTGAAGAATCGCTCTAAATCCTATTGTGGCCGGGAGTCGTTGGCTGTCAGTTCTTGGATAGGAGATCAATGCGTTGAGATAAAGCTGCTGAGCCATACTCAAAGTGTGGCGTGGTGTGTACTTGAATAGACGGTAAGCTTCATACTGAAGCGTGCCCAAATCAAAAGGAAATGGCGGAGGACTCTGAAACTCTCGAACAGCAATTTCGTAGATTTGTCCGCTTTTGTTTTTGCATGCGTTCACAATAGCAATTGCTTCTTTCTTGTTTCCAATTTCCTCTTTTTCATATTCTGCTTCAAAGTCCTGCCCGTCGATTTCGACCTTGGCAGCTACTTTCCAGTAAGGGATTGGCACGAACGTATTGATCGCTTCTTCCCTGTCGACTAGAAACTTGAGGCTTGGGCCCTGAACTCTTCCAGTGCTGAGCGGAGTGTACCTTCCGCTTGCCTTTTTCGTTGCGCTCATGAGGGCTCTTGATAGGTTTATGCCGTAGAGCCAATCGACTTCGTGTCTAGTGCGACCAGCTTCTACTAGACCGAAATCGAGGTGTTGTAACGGTTTTTCATATGCTTCTTCAATATCATGCTTTGTCAATGTCGAGAATTTCATTCTCTTGGAAGTCTGCTCCCGGCCTTCACACGCATACTTGAGTATGCAATATCCTATGATGCAACCCTCAACATCGTAGTCACAAGCGTCAATTAAGATGTCAGCATCCCTTGCTAAGTCTGAAATGGCTTGAATCCATGTTCGGATTCTAGCGGTATTTCTTTCAGCCATGTGCCGCGGTACCCATTTGTAGTTGAAGACTGGATAGTCTCTTCCTTTTTTTTCGTCTGTGATCGTGTACAGATGTCCGAGGGCTGGAACGACAACTATTTTCCCGTTCCGGTGGACGATGTAGTAGGGTACGCCTTTGTCATACATTTTTTGGGGATGTTCTTTCTTGTCTAGAGCTGTGGCAATTCGAAGTGCAGCATCAGGTTTCTCGGTAATAATGAGCGTGTGCTTGTTCATGTTTAGTGCAGAC
>DATEYW010000154.1:0-3037 GCA_035256045.1 Bathyarchaeia archaeon
AGGTTACTCCTGAATAAACTAAGAGCAACGCTGCGGCACGCCCCACTATTCTGTCGGCAACTGAAGAGTCTCTTATGTTTTTTCCGATCTTTTTTATTGCCTCTAACAAACCGCTTATACCACGTGCCTGCGTTTCAAAAAGCACTCGGCCCTTTTTTGCAATGACTAAACTGAGGTTTTCTTGGCCTAGTCTCTGTTTGGCAAGCTCTAAGTCGGTTTGCATCAATTGTCACTTTTTCTCTATCACGAACAAATCTTCTTCAGGTGTGGACGCTATTTCTCTGGCTAACTTAACGTTCTTGTAAGACTGACGATCCTTGGGCAGTTCTTTCTTAAGCTCTTCATATTTTGTAGGTTTCAGTGTGACAGTTACCTGCCTTTCATTGTTGGCTTTGAATACTGCAGAGATTATGCCTGGCTTGTCTTTTAGCTTCAGTTTTCCGTTTCCAACAGTGCAATGAGTCGTGACTTGAATTCCATCGATGGCACAGGAGAAGGGCGTTGTCTGCTTCAGGATCGCTATTGCTTGAAGGTCGAAATCGCTTCCACTCGTTTTCAACTCTCTTAAACCAATCAATCCCATGCGTAAGCCTACAACAAGGAATGGTCCCAGGTGTCCGTGAAAGGCCACGGCTTCCCTTACAATAGACTCCATGTCCAGTTTCTGTATTGTCATTTTCAAGTTCACTTACTTATTTGGTGTCAACTAAACAATTAAACATAACTTCTAATAAGTGATAACAAAATACTTTTACTGAAGCATCTTATTCCTATGTTTTTTGCTCCGTAGCAGGTTAACGCGATGGAATCCTCTCAAAATGCTTTTGACATGCTAGCCAAGCCGATTCGCAGGTTGATTGAGCAGAGAGGGTTCTCGACGCCAACGGAGCCTCAAGGGAAAACAATTCCCAAAATCTTGGAAGGAAAAAATGTTCTCCTGATTTCGCCGACCGCCACTGGCAAAACTGAAGCAGCGGTTTTACCCGTTCTTCACATGTTAATTACGGCGCCTGAACGTCCTCCCGGAATCAAGGTTCTTTATATTACGCCGCTTCGAGCCTTAAACCGCGATATGCTTGAACGCCTCGAATGGTGGTGCAACAACCTAGACATCAAATGCGCGGTCAGACACGGAGACACCGAAACTGGGGAAAGATCACGTCAGTCCCGTAGCCCACCTGATATGCTCATCACAACGCCTGAAACACTGCAAGCCATTATGATTGGATGGGTTATGCGCCAACATCTACAGCAAGTGCGTTGGGTAATCATTGACGAAGTGCATGAGTTGGCTGACAGCAAACGAGGTAGCCAAATGGCTCTAGCTTTAGAAAGATTACGCTGGATAACTGGAAAAGAATTTCAGCTCATAGGCCTGTCTGCAACCATTGGCAGTCCTGAGAAAGTTGGGCAGTTCTTAGTGGGCACTGGCCGCAGTGTCGAAATAGTTAAGGTACCAGTTGCCAGGCAAATGAAGTTGAAGATTCTCTTTCCTCAGCCAACATCCGAAGACATGGAACTCGCCTCGACACTGTTCACTCACCCAGAAGTGGCGACTCGTCTGCGAATAATACGTCAATTTATTGAAAAACAGAAATCAGTGCTTTTGTTCACTAACACTCGAGCAATTTCAGAAGTTTTAGCCAGCCGATTCAAAATCTGGGACATAAATTTTCCCGTTTCTATCCACCACGGCTCGTTAGCCAAGCCATCTCGCATTGCTGCTGAAAAAGGACTAAAAGAAGGCGTGTTGAAAGGACTAATTGCCACAAGCTCGCTGGAGTTAGGCATCGATGTAGGCCGAATCGATATGGTCATCCAGTACATGAGCCCAAGGCAGGTAACCCGCCTCATCCAACGAGTCGGCAGAAGCGGGCATCGAATTGGACGCATCGCCAATGGTATAATAATTACCATGGATTCAGATGACACATTGGAGGCTATGGCCATAGCGCGCATGGCATCTGAGGAGCTGTTAGAACCTGTAGTCATTCCTGACAAGCCGTATGACGCGCTTGCACATCAAATAATCGGGTTGCTGATGAAGAAGAAGCGCTGGTATTTCTATGAAATTTATGACATGTTCAAGAACGCCTATCCCTACGCAGACCTTACTATAGAAGACATACAGAAAGTTCTAACCTACATGCACACACGGTTTCCACGGTTAGCTTGGGTTTCTTTTGAAGATCAGTTGGCAATCAAACCACGTCGAATCAAGACTTTGTATGAATACTACTTCGAAAACTTGTCAATGATTCCAGATGAGAAACAATACCTAGTCGTAGACCAATCCTCAGATTCAGCTATAGGTGTGCTTGACGAGGCATTCATGGCAGAATACGGCAAACCAGGCGTCAAATTCATCATTCGCGGTAGCCCTTGGCAAATACTGCACGTTTACGGTGACAAAATCTATGTGAAATCGGTAGACGACCCAACAGGCGCCATACCCAGCTGGATTGGAGAAGAAATCCCTGTTCCATTCGATGTAGCCCAAGAGGTCGGCTGGATAAGAGGATTCGTGGAACAAAAAATCAGAAGAGGCGCAAAACCTCAACAAATCGCAGCGACGCTGGCTAAAAAGTATCCGGCAGAAAGCGAAACAGTTAGCCGAGCACTTTCAGAAACGGTTGAACACGTGCAAAGAGGCAACATGGTTCCAACCGACAAGAAAGTTGTAATCGAAGATTGGGAAGATTTTGTAATTATTCATGCCAATTTTGGTTCGTTGGCTAATCGTGCTTTGGCGCAGTTGCTTGGTCATGTGTTGTCTGAGCAAACGGGCTATAGTGTGGCGGTTCAGCATGATCCTTATCGAATTTTTGTTCAAGCCATGGGCACAGTCAACGCTGATGCTATGGTCAAAATCTTCAACGATTTAAAACAGATGCCTGACGCTACGATTCAGGACATGCTTACTAAGGCAACGGTTAAGACTGGATTGTTCAAACGTCGCATGATTCATGTAGCCCGAAGATTTGGCGCGATTAAAAAATGGGCGGACTTTGGAACAGTAAGTCTGCGAAGTCTCGTG
>DATEYW010000155.1:0-2693 GCA_035256045.1 Bathyarchaeia archaeon
GGACCCGAGATATTTATAATAGGGAATGCCTTGGATGTTGTGAAAGAGGATGATAGAGTTGAAAGTCTTCAGAGTCACGGGTGAAATAAACAAACCCAACTTGAAAACTCCGTTCAGAAAAGAGATCGTTTGTGAAAAACCGGAGCAGGCAAAAGAGAAAGTCTACGCAGAGTTGGGCAGCAAACACCGTGTAAAGCGTTTTCACATCAAGATAACGAACGTCGAAGAAGTTCCTCCAGAGAACATTGAAAACCCGCTTCTCAAGAAACTTGCTACGGGAGAATAGGAAAGTTGGCAAGCAAGGGTGAAGAAGAACTTCAGAAATTAAGCATGGAAATGCGACTTCTTGAACAAACCGCAGAAGCTCTACAATCCAGAATGAGCATGGTGAATGCTGCATCGAACGACCTGCTATACGCACAGGCAGCACTCGAAGGACTTGGAAAAGAGGCTGACAAATCGGAAATCCTCGTTCCAATAGGAGGAACGTCGTACATCAGAGCGAGACTTGAGAACCCAGACAAAGTGATCGTTGGAATGGGCGCAGGCGTCTCCGTTGAAAAGACAAGAGAAGAAGCAAAGGAAATTGTTAAAAAACGCCTAGAAGACATCGACAAAACAAGAAAATCAGTACAACAACAGTATTCACAGATAGCTGAAAGAATAGACATTGACAGAGAGAGAGCTGAAGGACTGATCGCTGCCGCGAGACAAAGGAAACCCACGGAAAATGTTTGAAAAACTCAAATCCGGACTGAAGGGGCTCGTAACAAAAGTAACCACGGTAGAGCTGAAACCTGAAAATGTGCGTCCGATTCTTGCCGAGTTCAAAATGAACCTTGTGGAAAATGACGTTGCATTCCCCGTAGCGGAGAAAATATGCAGCGAAATGGAAGAACGGCTGAACAAAGTCCAAGTCAAACGTCTCGAAGACCGAAAAAAAATCGTGGAACAACAACTCCGCGAAGTTCTCCTCGAAACAATGCAAACGAACAGCAAAATCGATCTACTCAAAGCAATAGAAGAAAAACGTAAGAAAGCCGAACCCTTCACCATAGCTTTTGTCGGAATCAACGGAACCGGAAAGACAACGACCATAGCAAAAGTCTGTCGCTTCCTAAACAAACACAAGTATTCAGTCGTGATCGCTTGCAGCGACACCTATCGCGCGGGCTCCATTGAACAGCTTGAAGAACACGCAAAGCGACTTGGGATAAGGATGGTCAAACATTCGTACGGCGCTGACCCCGCTGCTGTGGCTTATGACACCATAACCCATGCCAAATCACATGGAATAAACGTCGTGCTGATCGACACCGCTGGAAGAATGCAGACCAATCAAAATCTAATGAATGAACTCGCGAAAATCAAACGCGTCGTGAAACCAGACCTAACGCTATTGACCGTTGACTCACTCATCGGCAACGACGCTGTGATGCAGGCGGAAGAGTTCCATAAGGCCGTTGGAATAGATGCAACCATACTGACCAAAGTCGATGCTGACGTCAAAGGCGGCTCAGCGCTGAGCGTGACCTACGTGACTCAGAAGCCCATTCTGTTCATAGGAACTGGACAAGGGTACGACGATCTGGAGCAGTTTAATCCAGAAAGGTTTGTCCAGATGATCCTTAAATGACTTGACGAAACCTTTTCTACCAATTCTATGGTTCTTTTGTTCAGTTTTTTTCCAACAGCCTGAGCAGTATCGCTTTTGCCGAAAATAGTCTGTTTTCGCTCTGCTCATAGATGACGGATTTTGGGCTTCTGATTACCTCACCTGTTATTTCGTATTCACGATGTATGGGCATGTCGTGCATGACGTATGCGTTCCCATTCTTCATCAATTGAGTGTTGATCTGGTAGGGCATCATCTGTTTTAGACGCTTTTCTTTCTCAGCAACGAATTTCGAGTCAGTGAAAAACTCCATGTCAACCCAGGTGTCTGTGTAAATAAAATCGGCGTCTTTTATGGCTTGTTTAACGTCCATGGTTGTTTCCCATAGCCCCGTTTTCTTTGCGGCCGAAAGAAGTTCATCGTCACGAGACGGTTCGTTGAATATCGGCGTTACCGTGGTTATTTTCACACCTGTCTTCGTGCATCCTTCAACCAGCGAGTTGCACACGTTGTTATGAATCCCAACGTAAACGAGCTTCACGCCTTTGAGTTTCCCTTTCTTCTCCTTGACCGTGATCAAATCAGCAATCGCTTGACTAGGGTGATATTTCTCGTCGCACCCATTGATAATTGGAACACGCGAAGCCTTTGCCATAGTCTGCAGATCCGAGTTTTTCAGCAGTCTGGCCATTATGCAGTCGACGTTTCTGGAAAGATATTGAACTTCATCACCCAAGTCTGCCAAAGCAAAATTCGTTGTCCTCCAATCAATAAACAAAGCGTGTCCGCCGAGCTGAGTCATGGCAACTTCAAAAGACACTCTGGTCCTAGTCGAGGTTTTCTGGAAAAGCAGCGCACAAGACTTGCCTTTCAAGGCTTCACTGTATCTTTCCGGGTTGCGTTTTGTGTCGATGCCGCTGTCAATAATGCTGGTAAGCTGTTCGCCTGTCAAGTCTTTGAAATTGAGCAGATGCATACTCACACCCGTTAACTGGCTTCAAATCGTTCAACAATCTTTAACGATTATAAGCTTTATGGAAACCTTTTTCTGACCACCTCATATCTTCACTTGGAAGCT
>DATEYW010000156.1:0-5963 GCA_035256045.1 Bathyarchaeia archaeon
ACAAAAACCTCTCTATTTTTGAGTGCTTTTGTCGCCTCTTGAATGAATTCCATTTGTTCTTTCCGAATTTCATAGTTATCAGGCAGGATGCCTTTTTTCTGAATCTTCTTCACGCCTTGGCGGTTCCCTCTGAAAAGTTTAGAGGCTCTGCCTTCGGAAATCAGGTATGTCCCGCAGTCAATGCAAAATCGACTATTCTTATACTCTTCAATAGAATAGGTCCTACCGCAGCTGCGGCATGCGTATGTCGGAGGCAACTCTTTCACACAACTTATCCTTCAAATTAACAACTTATACTTTGTTAGTACTTGGAAAGCTGAAGTGCCACTGCCCGCGTGAAAACGAAACCAACCTATCGTTTTCGCTATTCGCCCCAGCACGCGACACTTTCTCGCGGCCATGTTATGGCATGCGCTACTAGCAACATGACGCTTTCATGAAGGGCATATATAAGCAGCCACTATACTATAATGGGCGGTGTTCAATGCCGAGGACTAAAGCCATAATAAAGATTCAAAACGTTGTTGCGTCTGCCACTTTGAACCAGAAAATTGACTTGAACGCTATCGTGAAGAGTTATCCAGGCGTAGAATATCGTCCAGAACAGTTCCCAGGGCTGGTGTTTAGGCTTAAGAGACCGAAGACGGCCACGCTGATTTTCAACTCTGGAAAAATGGTGTGCACTGGAGCGAAATCGGAAAAAGAAGCGCGTAGAGCTGTTATGACAGTTGTCAAAGAGTTGAAAAAGAGTGGAATAATCATCATCAGCAAGCCGGAGTTGAAGATTCAGAACATTGTTGCCTCCGTAAGTTTAGGCGGAAAGGTAGACTTGGAACTGGCAGTGAGCAAGCTTGTAAAAACCATGTATGAGCCGGAGCAGTTTCCAGGGTTGATCTACAGGATGGACGTGCCTAAGGTGGTCATACTGATATTCGCAAGCGGAAACCTTGTCTGCACCGGAGCAAAGAAAGAACAGGACGTCTATGACGCCGTGCAAAAGCTTCACGAAAGCTTGGAGGAACAAAACCTCATATTCTACGAATAGGAACTTCATGTTATTCGTGCACGCGGCGCGCGCTACGAAGAACTTTAATGAGATATACATTTTAATGCCCAGAGTTGGAGTATGGTGTTCCAACAATTTCCTATAACCCGCACGCAGAAACAGGAACATACAAGATATAAGTGAGTCCCACAATCTACTCAAACACTTGCGAGGACCTTCATGATGACTGAAAAAAGTCCAACATTGACAATGATCACATGCTCCAGCTGCAGAAAACCAATCCCACCAGGAGCCGACGCGACGAAATTTCTCTGCCCATATTGCGGAGAAATCCAAATAAGACGGTGCGGTAAATGCCGCAAGTTCGGACGCCCATACAAGTGTCCAAAATGCGGTTTCATCGGCCCGTAGAGTAATCAAAGGAGGAATAAGAATGGGTTATGTTGTTATAACATACAAAGTATTCCCAACTGACATAGTAGAAGATTTTGGCCCGCTGAAGAAGAGAATTGAAAGCAACTTGCCTGAATTCGCCACCGTTCACGGATACGGCGAAGAACCAGTTGCTTTCGGCCTGAAAGCCCTTCTACTTCAGATAAAGTTTCCTGAAGACAAGACAGGTGTGCTCGACGAATTCGAAAAGAAAATCGAGACGATGGAAGGAATAAGCCAAGTTCAAACCCTCATGGTGCGAAGAATCAGTCGGTAACCCGACAACGGCTGCTTAAAACATTTATGCTCAACACATTTATATCGGAAAAGTCTTCTTTCTCGAAACGTAATCAAACTCACAGGAAGGATTTTCATTGAGTGAAATGCAGCTACGTGTCGGAGACGCAAGACAGAGAGACGTTGGCAGAGGAATCGCCCGCATAGACCAGAAAACGATGCAGAAACTAGGCATATCTGCTGGGGACGTCATCGAGATATGTGGGAAAAGAACAACATCTGCAATAGCTTGGCCAGCATACAGCGAAGACCAAAATAGAGACCTTCTCCGCATCGACGGATTCACGCGCAAAAACGCAGGGGTTGCCTTAAACGAGTATGTGCTCGTACGACCGGCGAAAGTCAAACCTGCCTTGAGCATAACTCTTGCGCCCGTCGACATGAGACTGAACGTGGATGAAGATTTCACGAATTTTGTGAAGAACCGATTGATGGAAAGGACTCTTGTGGAAGCCGACACTACTTTAGTTATGATGTTGGGACACGCCATACCATTCACGACGACAAAGACCCGTCCGCATGGAATAGTGAAAGTGACAGCAGAAACAAAACTAACGATTCTCAACGAACCAGCACCTGAAGGAAAAGGCTTGCCAAAAACAACCTACGAAGATGTCGGAGGATTACACGAGGAAATCCAACGAGTAAGAGAAATGGTGGAACTTCCACTAAGACATCCCGAACTCTTCCAGAGACTCGGGATCGAACCGCCGAAAGGAGTCCTGCTTCATGGACCTCCAGGATGCGGCAAGACTCTGCTGGCAAGAGCCGTGGCAAACGAGTCTGAAGCCACCTTCTTCTCGATAAACGGACCTGAAATTATGAGCAAGTTCTACGGAGAATCCGAAGCCAGACTCAGAGAGATTTTCCAGCAAGCTCAACAAAACGCGCCCAGTATCATCTTCATAGATGAACTTGACGCGATCGCTCCAAAGAGAGAAGAGGTCACTGGCGAAGTAGAAAGACGGGTTGTTGCTCAGCTGTTAGCACTCATGGACGGATTGTCCGGAAGAGGCAATGTAATAGTCATAGGTGCCACGAACAGGCCAGGTGCACTCGATCCTGCTCTCCGCAGACCTGGAAGGTTCGACAGAGAAATCGAGATAGGTGTCCCTGACAAGCAGGGAAGACATGAGGTTCTTCAGATTCATACAAGAGGAATGCCGCTGGCAGAAGACGTTGATATCAAAAAACTTTCAGAAATGACTCATGGATACACCGGCGCCGACCTTTCATCCCTCGGAAGAGAAACAGCCATGAAAGCGCTACGCAGATACCTTCCCCAGATAAACTTGGAAGAAGAACGCATACCTCCAAGCGTGCTAGAAAAGATGCAGGTGACAATGGAAGACTTTGTCAATGCCTACAAGGAAATCACACCGACGGCCATGCGCGAAGTCTACATTGAAATCCCCACGGTTCACTGGGAAGACATCGGAGGACTCGATGAGGTCAAGGAAGACCTCAGGGAAGCTGTTGAGTGGCCTTTGAAGACGCCTGAGATATTTACCAGGCTAGGCATCAAACCGCCTAAGGGCATATTATTGTATGGACCGCCTGGTTGCGGCAAAACGTTACTCGGTAAAGCAGTGGCCACAGAAAGCGCTGCCAACTTCATAACGATAAAAGGTCCCGAAATCTTCTCAAAATGGGTTGGCGAATCGGAAAAAGCAATCAGGGAGGTCTTCAGAAAAGCCAGAATGGCAGCACCTGCAGTAATATTCTTCGACGAGATAGACTCGCTCGTTCCACGAAGAGGACTCGGATTCTCAGACAGCGGGGTCAGTGAGAGAGTCATAAGCCAGCTTCTGACAGAAATGGACGGGTTAGTCACGCTGGAAGACATAGTCGTGGTTGCAGCCACAAATAGACCTGACATGGTTGATCCTGCTGTGCTTCGCCCAGGAAGGTTTGACAGACTGATATATGTGCCAGAACCAGATGAAAAGAGCAAACTGCAAATCTTCAAAATCTACACAAAGAACATGCCTTTGAAAAAAGACGTAGAACTGTCACTGTTAGTGGCTGCCGCAAAATACTTTTCCGGAGCAGACATCGAAGCGCTATGTCGCGAAGCTGCAATGGTCGCATTACGAAAGGACGTTGGTACGAAAGAAGTGACTTTGGAAGATTTCATGGAAGCCAGGAAGCGCATCGGACCGTCAGTATCACTTGACATGGAGAAATGGTACAAGAGTTTCATGCAACAAGCGCGACAAGTTCAGAAGCCGGCGACTCCCGTTGCTTAGGCCGTGAAAACATGCCGACGCCTATGAAGACTTGGAAGACGCATCCTGCCTACACTTCTTTGCTCAGCCTTCTGCAGAAGAAAGGAGCATTGGCAGAGTCAGAGCTCTTTGATGCGCTAATCGAAGAGTTCGAGGACTTGGGGTTCAAAGACTTCAATGAACTGCTGATGCGACTGGAGGTCAGTGGAAAGATACGGGTGACTTCCATGTCCCGCGGAAAGAGACGGGTTGAACTCATAGCATAAGAGACAGAACTCCTGAAACGTCTGAGCGCTTTTGATGACAGAACCAGATGTCGTCGTCATCGGCGGCGGACCGTCTGGCTGTTTTGCCGCGTTGAAACTCGCTGGAAAAGGTCTCAAAGTAACCCTGTATGAGGAGCATGATGAGATAGGGGTACCATCCCACTGCGCTGGTCACCTGAGCATAATGGGACTAAAGCGTCTAGGATTATACCCGCTTCCTGAAGGAATCGTTGAAAACACTTTCAACAGCGCCACTTTCTTCTCTCCGAATTGTACGCCTTTTTCGGTTCGACTCGCAACGCCTGTGACCTGTGCCGTCAACCGTGTTTTGTTTGACAAGTACCTCGCAGAACAAGCTCAGAACGCGGGAGCGCAAATATACTTGAGCTCGAGAGTCGAAAAACTAGCATTTGGCCAACACGAATTTGAGGTCAGAGTCAAACAAGAAGATCAGAGCGAAACAATAAGGGCTAAAATGGTCATCGATGCCGAGGGCATTTCTTCGAGACTCGCAAAAGAGATGGGCCTGCCCGGACCTGACAGAAAGATGCTTGCCATTGGCGTGGAAGCTGAAGTTGAAAACGTGGAAGACAGAAACCTCGACTCTGTCGACGTGTATTTCGGATCAGAATATGCACCGGGCTTTTATGGATGGTTAATTCCCATAAGAGAAGGAAAAGCCAAAGTGGGACTTGCCGTCAAAGTTGGAAACCCGAAAATCTTTCTGGAAAAGCTCATGAAAAAACATCCAGCGGCTTCCGAAAAACTTCGCAACGCGAGAATAACCCGGGTTGCGGTTCACCCGATAACGCTCGGTGGCCCTACGTCGCCGTCATATTCTGACAGATTCTTGGCAGTTGGAGACGCCGCATCACATGTAAAATCCACGACCGGAGGTGGAGTAATATTGGGCATGACCTGTGCAGCAATCGCGGCACAGATTTCATCAGAAGCTGTCGAAAAAATGGATTTCTCTTCAGAATTCCTCAGCAGCTATCAAAAACGCGTTAACAACGCAATTGGCTTTGACGCGGAAACCATGGTTAGAATGAGAAAAACCCTCAATGCCATATCCGATGAAAGACTGGATAGATTAATCAGAATGTGCGCAAGACTAGGTCTTGAAAAAACACTGAAAAATGTGAACGACATAGATTTTCAAGGGCAAAGTCTCCTTCGTGCACTCCGAAACCCCAGAATGTTGACAATCGTTAGTTACTTCCTTTTCGAATATCTTGCCAGGAATCCTTAAAATCTCCGAACAATAAAGAGATCTAAAAGGCTTAGGAAAACATGTCTGAATTCCGTTACAAGCAAGTCATTGTTTTCAGGTCCGATCTAAGACTCAGCAGAGGCAAGACCGCGGCACAGGCTGGCCACGCTGCTGTTTCTGCCGCTGAAGAAGCTCGGAAACATCGGAAAGAATGGTTTGACGGCTGGTTCAGAGAAGGACAATGCAAAATTGCGGTCAAGGTTCCGAATGAAAAATCCTTGTCTGAGATGGAAATTCATGCAAAAGAAATGGGCTTACCGTGCGCCCTGATAGTTGACAGAGGGTTGACAGAAATCCCGCCCGACACAGTCACATGTTTGGGAATTGGACCTGCACCATACGAGAAGATCGACAAAATAACTGGAACGCTTCCACTTCTGTGAGCAGGCGTAGAAGTTGCTCGTTTCGAAGCTCGAGAGGTCTCTCGGAATAGAATTTTATGCAACAGGTTCTGAGGGCAT